>SXVE01000374.1 GCA_005790265.1 Acidobacteriota bacterium
CGCCCGCGCCATCGCTTTTGAACGCGGACTGCGCACCGAAACCGTCGAAAATATCGCGAACGACAATACAGAAGGGGAAGATTTGCCGATTCGCCGCGCGGCGATCAGCGCGCTTGGTTCGCACGCCGGAACCGTCGTCGTGATGGAAGCGCAGACCGGAAAAATTTTGACCGTCGTCAATCAGGATTGGGCGGTGCGCAACAGTTATCGTCCGTGTTCGACAATCAAACTCGTCACTGGCGTCGCCGGTTTGAACGAAAGCGTGATTGACCGCGACGGCAACGTCGGCAATTTTCGGATGAATCTCGAAGACGCGCTCGCGTTTTCCAACAACGTCTATTTTCAAAAAGTCGGCGTCAACATCGGCAATCAAAAAGTGATTTCCTACGCCCGCGCGCTCGGACTCGGCGAACCGACGGGCATCAATTACGAAGGCGAGACCGCCGGAAGATTGCCGTATAACAACAGCAACGCACGAATTTATTCGCACGGCGACGATTTTGAAGTTTCGCCGCTGCAGCTCGCCGTAATGGTTTCGGCGATTTCCAACGGCGGAAAAATCGTGGTGCCGCAAGTGGCGCGTGCGCGCAACGAACAAGCGAAATTTCAGGGAATGATGCGCCGCCAAATCACTCTGCCGATGACGAGCGTGACCGGCGTGATTCCGGGAATGATCGGCGCGGCTTCTTACGGAACGGCGCGGCGCGGCGTTGACGCGGCGATGGGCGTTGCGGGAAAAACCGGTTCGTGTATCGGAAAGGGTTCGTGGCTCGGACTTTTCGCGTCGGTTGCGCCGATTGAAAATCCGAAATATTCCGTCGTCGTCATCACGCGCGGACAAGCCGAACGCGGAAAATACGCGGCGGCGGTCGCCGGAAAAGTTTATCAGGCGCTTCAGCCGCGATTGAGATTGCAGGAAGACGGCTCGCGCAATCTCGCGCTCGCGCCGTACAAAGTCACGCCGAAAGCGGCGATCAAAAAACCGATTCAGCTTGACGAAGAAGGCGAAGACGAAATCGTCGAAGATGAAGATCGCGGCGGCGACGAAATTGTTGCGCCAAAACCGAAAGCTAACAGCGCGCCGCAGAAGTCAGCCGGTAAAAAAGGCGAACAGGCGGCAAATCCGTTTGCGCCGATCATTATTAAGCCGAAAAAACCGGCGGGCGAAACGACGCGTCCGCGATTGGTCGGAAACGAGTAAGTTGTTTTCACAGTTTATCTTTTTGAATTTAATATAATTTTCAAGCGTTGAAATTTCGGGCGAAAACCCGTTGTTTCAGCGCTTTATTTATTTAAGATTTAGCTTGACAAGCGCCGGAAAAGTGCGTGATTATTTAGTCTTTCGACATTCAGAATATATTTTCGTTTCGGCGTTTTATGGCGTTCAAAAAAATTCCGAATTTGAAAAACTTGCAACTCTTTTTTTGACGAATACATCTGAATTGACGCAAAACGCTGGAACTTGCGGTTTGAGTTTCACAAAACAAAAATAATACGTTTGGATCATAGTTTGGAGGAAAATTTAATGAAATCAATTTTTAGGTTTTTAGTGTTGGGCGCAGCGGCAACAACATTCGCCGTCGCGGGCGCGAATTCCGCTTACGCGCAGGATGTATGCGCCGATGTAGATGCACAAAAAGCGGTTTACGAAAGATTTACGGCTAATTATAGCGGAACAACTCTTGAGCAGCGCAAGGCGGCTGTTACTGCTGCGAAAGAATATTTAGAAAAATACGGCAACTGTGCTGACAGCGCGCAGCAAAACGATTACTTCAAAAAATATTTGCCTGCTGCCGAAGAATACATTAGAAAGACTGAAGGTGCCGCCGCCGATGCTGCTAAAACAAAAGCGATGTATGATCGGTTTAATAACTCTTTAGCCGCCAAAAATTGGGATGAGCTTTATCCTGCCGGTAAAGAAGTTTTAGCAAATGAAAAAGATCCGAAAACGCAGCTTGACGTAACGATTCTACTCGGTTCAATCGGACTTGATGAAGCAGTCAAAGGCAACGATAAATACAACGCCGATACGGTTAAATACGCGCTGGAAGCGATTCAGAGAATTGAGAGCGGCGCAACTTCCGAAAATTACGGCGTTGCCAACAAAGGCGTCGGCATTCAGTATAAAAACGCGAAGTTTTCCGACGGCAAAAATAATGCGCTCGGCTGGTTGAATTACACGGTCGGCTATATCAAATATTCACGCGAAAAAAACAAAAAAGACGCGTTGCCGTACTTATTCAAAGCGACGCAGTATAATTCGGCACCGAAAGGATTTCCTGAAGTTTACGCTCTGATCGGTCAGTGGTATCTCGATGAAATCGGACGGCTTGAAACCGACCGCGATGCCAAAGTGAAAGCGGCGAACAATGTTGACACCGATGAAACGAAAGCGATTTACGCTTTGCAGAAAGGTTATGCACAGCGCGCAAGCGACGCTTTTGCCCGCGGTTATAAACTGATCGGAACAACTCCGGCTGAGAAATCGCAAAAAGATACGTACTATGCGCGAACGAAACTTGCATACGAAATTCACAACGGCAAAGCCGACGGAATGGATGCGTATATCGCTTCGGTCGCATCGAAACCGATGCCGAATCCGACGACCGAAGTTACACCGGTAGTCGAAGCTGCGCCGACAACGGCGCCGGCAACCGATACTTCGTCAGCGACCGCAACTCCGGTCAGCAATCCGGCTAAACCGGCAGCTACAACGCCGACCAAAGCGGTGACGAAACCGGCAACTCCGGCGGCGAACAATAAAACCGCCGCGACGACGAAACCGGCGGCGGCTAAAAAAACCAATCCAAAAAAATAATGTATTATCGGTTTTCAATTCACTAAAACCTAAAAAACCGGAGTCGGACGCGTAAAACAATGCGTCCGACTTTCTTTTTGCCGGCAATATTCTTAGAATTACCGTAAATGTCGCAAAACGTTGCCAAACTTGAAAATCTGATCGGCTACAAATTTCAGAATCTTCCTCTCCTCGAACGCGCCGTCACGCATCGTTCGTGGGCGTATGAACATTTCCCAACTGAAACTGACGAAGAGAAAATACGCGAACAGCAAAACGAATCGCTTGAGTTTGTCGGCGATTCGGTGCTCGGTCTGGCAATTGCGGAACAGCTTTACGTGCGCAACCCGAAACTGAGCGAAGGCGATTTGACGCTGATGAAACATCATTTGGTCAGCACGGGAACACTGGCGAAAATCGCGCAGAATTTGAGCCTCGGAGATTATATTCGCGTCGGGCGCGGCGAAGAAAAAACCGGCGGCAGACGCAAACAGGCGCTGCTTGCCGACACGCTCGAAGCCGTGATCGCCGCCGTTTTTTTTGATGGCGGTTACATCGCCGCCCGCGCGCTCGTCAGCCGCATTTTTGCCGACGAATTGCGCCGCGCGACGCCGAAAGGTTCGATTGATTATAAAACGCTTTTGCAGGAAACTCTGCAAGCCGACAAGCTCACTGCGCCGACTTATACGGTCATCAACACCGAAGGTCCGCCGCACGACCGAACGTTTTATGTGCAAGCCGTTTGGGAAACCGGCAGAGTGAGCGGCGAAGGCAGCTCGATTAAATCCGCCGAAATGATGGCGGCGAATCTGGCGCTGAAAAAGTTGGAAAAAGAAAAATCGGCGAAACGCAAAGCCATCAATTAGCGTAGTAAACAAAGATATTTATGAACCAAGAAGTAATTGAAACAAAACCGACAGCCGCCGAACCGCCGAAAAATTTCGGACCGCCGAAATCCATCGTACGCGAATATTTTGAATCGTTCGTCGTCACGCTGATTATGGCGATTTTCGGAATGACTTTTATTCTGCAAGCCGTGACCGTCCCGACCGGCTCGATGCAGAACACGATTCTCATCGGCGATTATCTGCTTGTCAACAAATTCATTTTCGCGCCGAGCGGCAATCCGCTTCCGTTTCTGCCGCAAAGAGATGTGCAGCGCGGCGACATTATTGTTTTCAAATATCCGGGAAACAAAGTTAATCCGCAGAACGACAGACAACGAAATCCTCCAATCATTCCGTATCAGATTAATTATGTTAAAAGAGTGATTGGACTTCCCGGCGAAACTGTCGAATTTCGGAACAATCAGGTTTTCATCAACGGTAATTTACTGCCGGAACACCGCGTTATCGGAGATGCTGATAACAGCGAAGCCGCGCTTGAAACCAGAGAATTTGAACCGCGCAAACCCGATCAAACTTACGATGTTTATTATTCGGAAGATTCGATGAAATATATTGAGTCAGGCAGAAATCTGCCTACAAGCACGCTGGAATTTGCCGTTCCCGGAAAACCGATGGTCGTTCCCGAAAATCAGTTTTTCGTGATGGGCGATAGCCGCGACAACAGCGAAGACAGCCGATTCTGGGGATTTGTCCCGCGTGAACTGATCGTCGGACGCGCGATGTTTGTTTACTGGTCTTGCGACCGAGCCGCGTCAAACGGCGATATGCTCGGCTGTCTAACACATCCGCGCCTTGACCGCATCGGCAAAATGATAAAGTAGAAAGCATCTGAAAAATACAAAGGATGGCTTGCAGAAATTCTTTCGCGGGTCATCCTTTTTTAAAGTCCAATGAATCTCAGATACATCGAAGAAGTTGAAAACGCGCTGCGCGACGAAAAACCGATTGTCGCGCTCGAATCTACAGTGATCGCGCACGGATTACCGTATCCGAAAAACGTGGAAACGGCGTTGAAGCTGGAACAAATCGTGCGCGAAAACGGTGCTGTTCCGGCAACAATCGCAGTTTTCGACGGCGAATTTTTCGTTGGTTTAGACGAAAATCAAATCGAACGGCTGGCAACCGACAAAAACATTCGCAAAATTTCGCGGCGCGATTTGCCGATTGCGGCGGCGCAAAAATTAAACTGCGCGACGACTGTGGCAACGACGACTTACATCGCTCATCAAGCCGGAATAAAAGTTTTCGCAACCGGCGGCATCGGCGGCGTTCATCGCGGATTTTCCGCTGATATTTCGGCGGATTTGCCGGAACTCGCGCAAACTCCGATTGCGGTTGTTTGTTCAGGCGCGAAAATCGTGCTTGATTTGCCCGCGACGCGCGAATGGCTTGAAACTTACGGCGTTGCGGTGCTCGGCTGGCAGTGCGCGGAAATGCCTGCATTTTACTCGCGCAAAAGCGGTTTACCGATTGACGAACGCGTCGAAACGGCGGATGAAGTCGCGGCAATCATTCGTGCGCGCGACGCTTTGCAGCTGAAAAACTCGATTCTTTTAACCGTTCCAGTTCCGGCGGAATTTGAAATTGACGCGCGCGAACTCGAAACGATTCTTGCCGAAGCGCTCGCGCTCGCGGACAGTGAAAAAATCGGCGGCAAGGAAATCACGCCGTTTCTACTCGCGCAAATGGCGCAGCGAAGCAACGGGAAAACCCTTGCCGCCAACATCGCTCTGCTGGAAAATAACGCTAAAATCGCCGCACAAATCGCCGTTCGGTTATAGTTCGACGCGCTTTTGAAAAAGGTATAAATCGAAAAAAGAGGAAACGCGTTTGTTGATTGCGTTTCCTCTTTTTTTATTTGAAGTTTGTTTGAAAATTAATGCGGCGTTGACCGGTTTTTATTCGATTTATTGCGCGGGGCGTTTTTCCAGATTTTGTTTGAGCGAATCAATTCTCTTTTGCGCTTCGGCGGCTTCTGCCGACTGCGAAAACTTTGCGATTATTTCGCGCCAGCTCGCGCCGTCATAATGAAAGTTTTTTGAATTGGAATTAAATAAAAAAATCACGCCGAGTTTGCGATAACGGTCGAGGCTGACGAAATTTAAATAAAAACTGTGCAGCGGCGCGCCCGAAGCAGCCATTTCGCGCCGGTCGAGACGCCGCGTGGCATCGCGCGAAAGTTTGGCGGCGGTTTCTTCCGCCAAATCGCCGAACATCAATAAAATCGCCGGTCGAAAAGTCGAATCGGGATAAATCTCCAGAAAATTTGCCGCGATTTCCATCTGATCGAAGCCTTCGGAAGACTGCACGAGCCGCGCTAATCTTTCATCGTCGCCGCGCCGAAATTTGCCGAAAACCGCGTCCGATTGAACCCAGCCGGAACTGCTCGGCGGTGCCGAAACGCGAAAAAACAAAACGCCGTCCGATTCTTTTTCATCGAGAATCTGCACTTTCCGACCGCGCCGCATCCGCTGCACCGAATCGGCGAACAGACTCGGTTTCATGCGCAAAACCGCGAGTTTTTCGTCAATTATCACAGCGGAAGTGCCGACGAATTTCGGTTTGGCGGCAACCGGCGCGGTTTTGCCCGCAATGCGCGGCGCGCGGCGTTTCTGTGCGACAGCCGAAACTGAAAAAATAAACGAGATCAATAGAAAAAGTATCGGAAGCGGGAGTTTCATTAAATTTTCCTTTTTTAGCAGAGCCAGTGAAATTGTTGAATATAATCCGCATTTACAGAAAAAATCTGACGGTGACAAGACGGATTTGCCAACTTTACACTATTCACTTTTAACTGGCAATAACTTTTTTGGCGAAGGAAAACTCCAGTATTTAGAAGACAGGCGATGGCGGCGGCGTGACATTATCAATTTTGATGACAAACCGGCGCAGTTCGTTTTTGACAAAGTGGTACTCCGCGCGATAAGAACCGAAAACCGGCGCGGGCGCGTTGTTTAATTTGATGTTTTGCATTTCGGCTTTTGATGAATTCGCGTTTTTTGCCGAACTGAATTGATAAATTAATGTGCGCGTTTTTTCGAGCTTTTCGTCCGCGCTCGGCGTTCCTTTCTTTTTAATGATTTCCTTCGGTCCGGTCATATTCGGCGCGGCGAAAAGCATCGAAGTCGCGGACGGACGGCGACCGAGAAAGAAACCGGATTCAGACGTGAAAAACGATTTGTCTTTCATCTGGTAATGTTTTTTTTGGTAAGATTTGCCGACCGCGAAAACTTCGACGGCGACGATTAAATACGGATGTTCTTTTGAATGCGCGGTGACCGACAGCACTTGATTACCGTATTCGTTGTAAAAAAAGTATTTCGGCTGATTGGTTTCATTGTCATAACGCGGCGAGTAATTTTGCAGCACGGCGCGGCTCGCCGTTTCGTCATCGGCAAGTCGAAAACCTTCGACGCTCAATTCCGGCGTAAAACCGGCGGTTTGAGCGAAAGCGGAGCTGCCGGCGAAAGCCAGCAAAATAAAAAAAGCGAACGACGCACAAACGTATTTTGGGTTGAATTTTTTCATAGGTTTATTCTTTTTGTAGCGGAAAATTAGGGTAAGAAACCGGAATTCGGTTCGGCACTGAGTATAACAAATAAAACTGCGTTTATTCAATCAAAAACTTTTTTAACACAATCAAGCAGAAAGGCACTCTGGATTCAACTAAACAAAGTAATTTTTCGCGGCGGATTTCTGAAATGAACACGAGAGAAATGCGCTGAAATCTACTTTAATTTCAGCGCATCTTCAGTTTTAATTTGGCATTGTTGATTCTGTTCTGCACACCGGCGTGATGAAAATGGCAACTGGCAATGGCGAGCGCGTCGGCGGCGTCGTGCGGTTCGGGAACGGTTTTCATTCTGAGCAGCAAACGCACCATTTCCTGAACTTGATGTTTTTCGGCATTGCCGTAGCCGACGACCGTCTGTTTGATCAGGCGCGGGCTGTATTCGCCGATTTCCAAACCGCTTTTTTCGCCGAGCACCAAAACGACGCCGCGCACTTGTCCGAGCTTGAGCGCGACTTTCACATTGACGGCGAAAAACGCTTCTTCGACCGAAAGCGCATCGGGCTGGAATTTTTCGATGACTTCGCTGACGCCGTTGTAAATTTTCAGCAGACGCTTGGAAAAAGCGTCGCGCGGACTCGATTTGACGGTGCCGTATTCGACCAGCGAATATTTCAATCCACTGCCTTCGACAACTCCCCAACCGAGCGTTTCGCTGCCCGGATCAATTCCCAAAACACGCATTTATTTCGTTATTCCTCTTCAAATGATTTTCCGCAGCGGTCGCAGAAGTGACCGATAATTTTTGTCGGGCGTGAAAGAATTTCGGTTATAATTATATGTTAGCAAAAACATTGCTGAATCAATTACTTTCAAACGGCAGATTATACAAAAATGAGCGCTCAAACAAAAGATTCCGTTCCGTCCGCATCAGCCAAGGCATTGTTAACGGAAATTATTGATTATGCCGGATTATTTCCGCCTTCGCTCGCAACGATGGCGGAAGCGGTCGGCAATTACGCCGCCTACAAAAAAAGCGTCTACAGCTGGATGCTCGGACGCTTTATCGTTCCGGCGGCGCGTCTCGATGAATTTTTGGAAAGCGCCAACGAATTTCTCAAAGCCGAAAACGCAGATAACGGCTGGCGTCTGAGCGTTTTGGCGAGTGAAGACGTTTACGAGTCAATTCGTTTGATCGAAAATTTCAACCGTCAAAATGCCGACCGCGTTTTGTGCGATGCGTTTGAAATTCGCGCGAACACGGTTTCGGAAATCGAAAACGCGGCTCGCATTCTGCCCGATTATTTGACCGCCTATTTCGAAGTTCCGATTAATCATAATCTGGCTGATTTGGTTTCGACGCTTGCGATTACCAATCAGCGCGCCAAAATTCGCACGGGCGGCGTCACGCCCGACGCTTTTCCGAAAACGCGCGAGATAATTAGGTTTATGCGCACGTGTCTGGCAGCAAACGTGCCGTTCAAAGCAACCGCCGGACTGCATCATCCGGTGCGTTGTTTCAAGCCGCTGACTTACGAACCGGACGCGCCTGAAGGCACGATGCACGGTTTTATGAACTTATTTATAGCAGCCGGTTTCATTCGTCAGGGCTACAAAACCAATCTCGTCGAAAGTTTGATGGAAGACGAATTCAGCGAAAGTTTTTCCTTTTCCGACGGCGGCGTAACCTGGCACATCAACTACGCGCTGACAACCCGACAGCTTCAAATTCTGCGCGAGCGCAACATCATTTCGTTCGGCTCGTGTTCGTTTGAAGAACCAATCGCCGATTTGCAGGAAATGCGAATTTTGTAATTGATAATGGAAAATGGATAATGGATAGTTTTTATATTTCATCATCCATTTTCCATTCGACATTTTATGACTTACGAAATCAACGAAACACACGACCCAAATTTAAAAAGCTGGATCGAATCAGCCAACCAGTCCGACACGGATTTTCCGATTCAAAATCTGCCTTTTTGCCACTTTCAGCAAATCGGAAGGCGAACTCATTTTAGTCAATTCGGAATTAGAATCGGTGATTTTTTACTCGACATAGCGGACATCTATGATTTGGAAATTTTTTCGCCGTTGAAAGATGAATATGAGGAAGAATTTCAATTACACGATTTAAACGATTTTGCGAGATTTGCAACGCCGCAAATGCTGACTTCGATAAGAAGTTTTTTAATTTCAATTTTGAGTGAAAAGGCGGACGAACAGACGCGAAAGATTATTGAACGCAAACTGATTCCAGTTTCTGATGCTTATTTTACACAGCCTTTTGAAATCGGCGATTACACCGATTTTTACTGCTCGATTTTTCACGCGACGAACGTCGGCGCGATGTTTCGTCCCGATAATCCGCTGCTGCCGAATTACAAATATATTCCTATCGGTTATCACGGGCGCGCTTCGTCAATCGTCGTTTCGGGGACGGATGTCAAACGCCCGAAAGGACAGACGCGACCCGACCCGGAACAGCCGCCGCAGTATATTCCGTGCAAAAATCTCGATTACGAAATGGAAGTCGGCTTTTTCGTCGGCAAAGGCAACGAGATCGGCGAAACGATTGCGATTGAAAACGCCGAAGAACATATTTTCGGTTTATGTTTAGTCAACGATTGGTCGGCGCGTGATATTCAAGCGTGGGAATATCAGCCGCTCGGACCATTTCTCGCCAAAAGTTTTGCTACGACCGTTTCGCCGTTCGTCGTCACGATGGAAGCCCTCGCACCTTTCAGAGTTCCCGCTTTTGAACGCGACGCAGACGATCCGCAGCCGCTCGATTATTTAAACG
>SXVE01000375.1 GCA_005790265.1 Acidobacteriota bacterium
AAAAAATTGATATCTGTAGTCTTGGGTTCATATAATCGCCTAGATTTTTTAAAGCTTACGATTGACAGTATCCGCCAAGAAGTAAAAGACCTATCGCATGAAATAATCGTTGTTGATGACTGCTCGACTGATCGTTCAGCCGAAGTCTTGGCGAAATACTCAGATAAAATCAAGTATGTCAAAATGCCGGTCAACAGCGGCGTTTTAATGGCATTTATTCGCGGAATTGAAGAAGCGAGCGGAGATATTCTGACGTTTTTGGACGGCGACGATATTTGGTTTCCGAACAAACTCGAAGAAGTCGAAAAAGCTTTTTTGGAAGACGACAGTCGAATTTTGGTAACTCACGATTATGAGTGTATAGACGGCAGCGGAAACCCGCGCCCGTACACCGCTGACCGAACGCATTTTAATACTAAACACATAACCGAACAGGCAAAAAATCCCGATGAAATGAACAAATTGCTGCGCCATTCCCTTCTTTCCTTGAAGGGCGTCTGGCTCGGCAGTGCATTTTCTCTGCGCGCCGACTGTCTTGATTTAACCGAATTTAAAGAGCTGATGATGTCTCTACCCGATCCCGGACTTTCGCATCAGGATCAACCAATCGCCGCCTTTGTGGTTTTGAAAAATCAGGACAAAAAAGTGTATTTCATCAATAAAATATTGTTTAAATACAGAGTCTTCGGTTTTAATTCTAGCGGTGTGTCAAATGACGTAAAATCTGCATTAAGAACCGTAAATCGGAGCAAATCAACTTTGTTGCGTACTTCTCATCTTGTCGGTCAGCACCCGCAGCTTGTTGAGGAAAACAAACGTCAAAAACTGTTGATGCAAAATATTCTTTATCTGGAAAAACTATACAAAAAAGAATATTTGAGCGCATTTCAAGATTTTTGCAAATTGTCTGCCGACTTTTGGACTTGGAGAGAAAAAGCTAAAGAATTTCAAAGATTTGTCGGAGTTGCTGCCTTGGGTCCCGAAAAATTTTTGGAATTAAAGTCAAAAAAATACAAGTAGGAAAATGCATACTCTCTATTTATGTTATTTCGGACTGCGCGAACCGCTCGTGCAGACTCAGGTTTTGCCTTATTTGCGGGAAATTCAGAAAGCCGGTGATTTGCGAATCAGTATTCTTACTTTTGAGCCGGAATTGAATAAAAAATGGTCGGCGGCGGAAATTACTGATCAGAAAAACAAGTTGGCGGCGGAGAATATCGAGTGGCATTGTTTGCCGTATCATAAAACGCCGACGGTTCCGGCGACGCTTTATGATGTGGTCAGCGGGGCGATGCTGGTGCGGCGGTTGATTAGAAGCGAGAGTATTGACGTGCTGCACGCGCGCAGTCACGTCGCGGCGATGATCGGCGCAATAGCTAAAATTACTGTTCGGCGAAAACCGAAATTGATTTTTGATATTCGCGGATTTTTTCCCGAAGAATATACCGACGCCGGCATTTGGAAAGAAAACGGTTTGATTTTCAAAGCGGTGAAATCCGCCGAAAAATGGCTTTTGAAAAAGTCGGACGGATTCGTTGTCCTGACCGAAAAAGCGCGCGGCATTCTGTTTCCCGAATCGGCGGCGACCGGTTTTGAAAAATTCGGCAGACCGGTCGAAGTCATTCCGTGCTGCGCCAATTTTGAACGGTTTGTTCCGGCGGAAACGGCGGCGCGCGACGAAGCACGACGCCGTTTCGGTTTTGCGGAACGTTACGTGATAACTTACGTCGGTTCGCTCGGAACCTGGTATTTAGCCGATGAAATGGCTGATTTTATGCAGGCGGCAAGAGATAAAGACAAATCCGTTTTTGCGCTGATTCTGACGCAGAGCGCGCCGGAAATAATGGCGGAAAAGCTGAAAGCGCGCGGGTTCGGCGAGCAGGATTTTCTGGTTAAAAAAGTTGCGACCGATGAAATTCACGAGCACTTGATTGCCGCAGATTTAGCTCTGTCATTTATCAAGCCGTGCTATTCAAAACTTTCATCGTCGCCGACGAAAATCGCCGAATATCTGGCGAGCGGCGTGCCGATTGTCGCCAATTCCGGTGTCGGAGACATCACCGAACAAATCGAAACAGATAAAATCGGCGTCGTGATCAAAGATTTCAATCGCAAAACTTACGATGAGGCTTTTGATCAAATCAAAAAACTGCAAAACTCGATTGATATGAGTGCCGCGTGTCAGCGAAGCGCGAGAAAGAGATTTGATCTGGAAAAAGTCGGCGGCAAAAGATACCGCTCGCTGTACGAAAGATTATTTGCCCAATCATTAACAGACAAGGAATTCGGGCAGCGCTGAAAGTGTTAAACCAGCAATAAGAAATATAATAAAAATAAATCCGCTTCACCGGCAGCCGAAATTACCATGCAGGAAAAAACAAATACGCTCTACGTTTCTTATTTCGCCGTCCGCGAACCGCTCGTGCAGACGCAGGTTTTGCCCTACCTGCGCGAAATAGCGAAAACCGGCGATTTCAATGTGCGGCTGCTGTCGTTTGAAGCGGATTTTAAGAAAAATTGGACGCCGGACGCAATCAAAATAATGCGCGAGAAACTGGCGGCGGAGAATATCGAATGGCATTGTTTGCCGTATCACCGAACGCCGTCCGCGCCCGCCACGATTTATGATGTGATGAACGGCGTCAGATATATTTTGGGTCTGCACCGGAAAAGTAAAATCGGCATTATTCACGCGCGCGCGCATATTCCGATGCTGATGGCGATGATTGCGAGCCGCGTGACAAAAAGCCGCACGATATTCGACATTCGCGGTTTGATGGCGGACGAATACGCCGATGCCGGACACTGGCGGGAAAATTCCAAAGTTTTTCGTTTCGTTAAATGGATTGAACGAAACGGCATCAAACAGGCGTCGCACATCGTCGTTCTGACCAACCGGATGCGCGATTATCTGGTCGAAAACGATCTGCGCGGCAGTGGAGACATTCAGGTTATTCCGTGCTGCGTTGATTTTTCGCGCGTCGAAAAAACGTTTGACGAACGAAAAAGCGAGCGTTTTGAACTGATTTATGCGGGAACGGCAACGGGATTATACTTGCTGCCGGAAATGGGAATGTTCTTCAAAAAGTTAAAGAAGCGCCGACCGGATGCTTTTTTCAGAATATTGACGACCTCGCCGCCCGATTCCGTTAATGCGGTTTTTAAGCAGTTAAACATCGCCGCCGATGATTATGCGGTGATGAAAGCGAGTCCGAATGAGGTGCCGAATTTTCTCAAACAAGCGCATCTCGGCATTTCATTTCGCACGCCGACTTTTTCGCAAATCGCCGCTTCGCCGACAAAAATCCCCGAATATTTAGCGTGCGGTCTGCCGGTCGTTTCAAATTCTGGAATCGGCGATACCGATGCGGTTTTGGAAAAGGAAAATGTGGGGTTGGTCGTCGAAAATTTCAGCGAAGAAGCGCTCGAAAAAGCGGCGGATGACATTCTGGCAATCGCCGAAAAAACGGCAACGCCGCAAAACTGTATCAGCGCGGCGATTAAATATTTTGATCTAACCGAAATCGGCGGAAAGCGTTACAAATCGGTTTATTACGGCTTATCAAAACAAACGGGTAATTTTATTGAGGACGAATCGCCAAATATTAAAAGTTCTTTAAATACGCCCGTCGAAACAAAAAATTAAAAATTTGCTAAACTTTTCGTTGAATGTTTTTAGCGCCGGAGATTCATTGAAGATTAAAGCTGTAAAATGAATTAGCGGCAAAAATCGAAATATGAAAGTTTTGGCTTTGAGTTCGTATCCATTGGAAGCCGCCAGCACCAGATATCGAATTGTGCAGTATATTGAACCGCTTGCGGAGCAGGGAATTTATTTGACCGTGCAGCCGTTTTTGACGAAAAGCGAATTTTCGGGGTTGTATAAACCGGGACGATTTGTAAAAAAAGCGGCGCAGATGATGGCAGCGACCGGAAAGAGGCTGCGCGATTCGCTCGATGCGAGAAAATATGATGCCGTTTTCGTTCAAAGAGAAGCGATGCTGTTCGGTCCGCCGTTATTTGAATGGCTATCGAAAACTGTCGGGAAATGCCCTTTGATTCTCGATTTGGACGATGCGACTTATGTTAGATACGTCAGTCCGACTTACGGAAAGTTGGGAAGCGCGCTGAAATTCTTTGGCAAAACCGACAAGCTGATTGATTGGTCAGAAACAGTCGTTTGCGGCAACCGCTATATCGCCGAGTACGTTGAGAAAAAAGGCGCGCGATCGGTGATCGTGCCGACAGTGGTTGACACGGAAAAATTTCATCCGGTAAAAAAAAAAGAAGATCAACCGCCCGTGCTCGGCTGGATCGGCACGCATTCGACATTCCCGTTTCTGGAAAATTTATTTCCGGTGTTGGAAAAACTGGCGCGAGAATATGATTTTGTGCTGAAAATAGTTGGCGCCGGAAAATCGGAAATCAACATCAAAGGCGTGAAGGTCGAAAATCTCGAATGGTCGCTGGACAGAGAAATTCATGATTTTCAATCGCTTGACATCGGATTATACCCATTGCTTTCAACCGCGCTCGTCAGCGAAGAATTGATTTTGGGTAAATCGGGGTTCAAATCCATTCAGTATTTGTCGGTCGGCATTCCGTTTGTCGTCACTCCGCTCGGCATAACGAAAGAAATCGGCATCGAAGGCGAAAGTCACTTTGCTGCCGAAAATCACGAACAATGGTATCAAAGGTTGGCGGAACTGCTTGCTTCTGAACATTTAAGACGGCAGATGGGAATGCGCGGAAGAACTTATGCGCTCGAGCATTTCACTGTCGAACAGCAATGCCGAGTTATCGCTTCGACGCTGACCGGTGCTGTCGAAAATTTCGGTCAGGGAAAATAACAAAGCGCTTTTATTGTTATGGACAAACGTCTTTTAGTTTTATGTGCGGTTGCCGCGTTTGCGATGTGTTTTATCTCGTATCCGGACGGTGCCGCTTCCGTTTTGTTAATTTTGTTCGTTGCTGTTCCGGTCGTTTGGTACATCCAGAAAAAAACCGAAGAAAAAGAATTTCTCACTAATATTTTTCTGCTTGCGCTGTTAGCCCGAATAGGTTTGGGCGTCGTGATTCACTATTTTAATTTACGCGGAGTTTTCGGTCCCGATGCGACGCTTTACGATGCGGTCGGGCAACGGCTAGTGGAGATGTGGCTCGGGATTCCGTATCCCGACGACGCGGCGACAAGATATGCGCTTGATCCCGGCAAATCAGGCTGGGGAATGAATTATCTCGTCGCGGCGATTTATCTGGTATTCGGGCGCGGTATACTAATTGCGCAATCGTTTTGCGGCGCGGTCGGAGCGATTACGGCGCCGATGGTTTATTTTTGCGCGGAAAAGATTTTCAATAACCGCAAAGTCGCGCGCAATTCGGCGATTTTGATCGCTTTGTTTCCGGCGTTTATCGTCTGGTCGGCGCAGTTATTAAAAGACGGTTTGATTATTTTTCTGCTTGTTTGCGCAATGACGGCGATTTTGCAGCTTCAGAAAAAATTTAGTTATGCAACGGTCGCATTTTTGATCGCGTCGGTCTCCGGCATTATCGCGCTGCGTTTTTATATTTTTTATATGGTGGCGGTGTCTATCGTCGGCAGTTTTTTTATCGGCGCGGAAACCTCTGCCCGCACAATCGTCAGAAACATTATTATTTTGGTCGTCGTCGGTTTATCGCTGACATATTTGGGAGTCATTCGCAACGCGACCGAAAATTTTGAGACTTATGGCAATTTACAGCGCATTCAAAACAGTCGACAGGATTTAGCCACGTCAGCCGATTCTGGTTTCGGCAAAGATATTGACGTTTCCACGACGGAAGGAGCGATTTCCGCGCTCCCCATCGGGCTTGCTTATTTGTTTTTCGCGCCGTTTCCGTGGCAGGTAACAAAGGTAAAT
>SXVE01000376.1 GCA_005790265.1 Acidobacteriota bacterium
CCGAACTGTTCGCGTTCCGCCGTGTAAGCGAGCGCGGCTTCAAAAGCGCCTTGCGCGATGCCGACCATTTGCGCGCCAATTCCGATTCTGCCTTCGTTTAAGGTTTCGATGGAAACTTTGTAGCCTTTGCCCGGTTCACCTAGCACGTTTTCTTTCGGAACTTTGCAATTATCAAATATCAATTCGGTCGTCGAACTTGCGCGAATTCCCAATTTGTCTTCTTTTTTGCCGACCGAAAAACCTTCAAAACCTTTTTCGACGATAAACGCAGTGATGCCTTTGTAACCGGCGTTCGGGTCGAGCGTCGCGAAAACGATGAAAATTTCGGCTTCGTTGCCGTTCGTGATCCAGAGTTTTTGCCCGTTTAATTCGTAATAATCGCCTCGGTCAACGGCTTTCGTTTTGAGCGCGAACGCGTCCGAACCGCTCGACGCTTCGCTCAAAGCATACGCGCCGACTTTGCCTTCCGCCATTTGCGGCAGATATTTCTTTTTCAGCTCATCGCTGCCCCATTTCATAAACGCGTTGGTGACGAGCGTGTTGTGCACGTCAACGAACACGGAAACCGAAGCGTCAACGCGTGCTAATTCTTCAATCGCCAGAATCGCGTTGAAAATCGTCGAACCGGCACCGCCGAATTCTTCCGGCGATTCGATTGCCATCAACCCCAAATCGAAACATTGTTTGATTAATTCGGGATCGAGTTTCGAGGCGTGTTCCATCTGTTCGACGCGCGGGCGAACTTCGCCTTCGGCAAATTCGCGCACCGACGCGCGAAACAATTCTTCTTCTTCGGTTAATGTTGTTAAAGCGGAATTATAATTTTCTTTTTCTAAAGCTGTCGCATTCATAATAAATTTCCTTTTTGTCTTATATTACCAAATAAAATACCATCATAATAAAGGCAACCGCCAAAAGGCAATAATCCGTGAGCATCGAAACCAAACTGCAACCGCCCGAAGCGACCACTCAAAAATTAAACCCGAAAAATCTGTTGCGGCTGAAAATTTTCGCAGTTGTTTTGACGCTTCTCGGCATCGGTTTGTTCGCTTATTTTATTCGTTCTGTCGGCGTCAAAGAAATTTTGGCGGGCATCGGCAAAATCGGTTTCGCCGGTTTCGCCGTCATTATCGTCGGCTATTTCGCGCGCATTTTGATGCGCGCGATGGCTTGGAAACTTTCGGTTTACGCGCCTTACAAACTCGGTTTGCGCGATACTCTGCCCGCCGTGATTATCGGCGAAGCGATGAGCAGTATGATTCCGCTCGGCATTTTAGTCAGCGGAACTTCCAAAGCCGTTTCGGTCAGAAATCGTGTGCCGCTCGTCGTCGGTTTGAGTTCGATTGCGACGGAAAATCTTTTCTACAGCTTCGTCACCGCGCTGTTTATAATTTTCGGCGCGTTCAGTTTTCTGCGCACTTTTGAACTTGCCGAAGGCTGGATTATCACGATTGATTTGCTCATCGCCGCTTCGATTTTTCTCATTTTTCTCGGCGTTCTGATGATTTTGCGCCAGTGGCATTTCGCCAGCGCGATTTGCGAGCGCATTTACGAAAAAGGATATTTGCGCAACATTTTAGAAGACGGACGACTGCACGTTCGGCTTTTTGAAAATTTTATTTACGGATTTTATCGCCAATATCCCGGGCGTTTTTTGCCGATTATTTTAATGCAGATCGTTTACCATCTGCTCGGAGTTTTTGAAGCGTGGTTTGTTTTGAGCAAAATCAGCGATCAAATACCGACCGTTTTCAACGCGTTTCTGCTCGAATCAGTCAGCCGTTTGATTACAATCGTTTTCAAACTCGTCCCGTTTCTCGTCGGCGTTGACGAAGCCGGCGCGCAATTCGTTACCGAAACGCTCGCCATCGGCGCAGGCGTCGGCGTCACTTTGGCGATTATCCGCAAAGGAAGAATCTTATTCTGGACGGCAATCGGCTTGCTGTTCATCGTCAAACGCGGACTTTCATTCAAAGAAATAACAACAATGGATAATTAAAAATGGATAATTGATAATTCAAAAATTCTTAGTTCTTATATTTTCCATTATCCATTTTCAATTATCCATTACTTCAAAATTTCCAAAATATCGGCACTAAAATAATGGAAACGATGAAAACGATGATCGTTAATATCGTGCCGACTTTGACGAAATCCATAAATTTATAGCGTCCGGGCGTGTAAACGAGAATGCATGCGGGTTCGAGCGGCGTGACGAATGAAAACGACGCGGCGTAAGTTACTGCAACCGCAAAAGTTCGCGGGTTTAATCCTAAAAGAACGGCGGTTTGGACGGCGACCGGAACGACGACGAGCGCGGCGGCTTGGTTCGACATCGGCTGCGTTAAGAAAACCGTCAGCGCGAAAAATCCGGCTAGAACGGCGGTCGAGCCGTATTGCTCGAAATGGGTTTTGATAAAATCAGCCAGATAAACGTCCGCGCCGGTTTTCTCCATCGCCGTGCCGAAACTGATCATACAGGCGATCAAAACAAGCAGGCGAAAATCAATCAGCGAATAAATTTCCGTGTGCCGGACGGTTTTTGTCGCCAAAAGCAGCAAAACGCCGAGCAGAACGCAGATGGCGAGCGGAATATCATACGCGCCGAACGAAACGACTTTGACGAGCGACAAACCGAGAAAAAGACCGAACGCGGCGATTGCCCAGCGCCGTTTCGCCGTGCGCACGCTGCTCGCCGATACGTCTTCGAGCAAAAGGATTTCGCCGCCGACAACAAACGGTTCAATCGTCGCGCGTTTGCCCTGCACGAGCAAAACATCGCCGAACCGCAAATTGACGCCGCTTAATTTGTTGATAAAAGTTTCGCCGTGACGATTGATCGCCAAAACGGTTAAATCATAGTTGTATCTAAAGTTAATCGTCTTCAAAGTTTGCCCGACGAGCGGCGAATCGCGCATCACCATCACTTCAAACAGCTCCACATCGCCGCCTTCGAGAACGTGATCGTTGAGCATAAAATCAGCTTTGATTTCCAGCCCGACTTCTTCTTTGGCGCGCAGAATATCAGCGAGCGTTCCTTCGACAATCAATAAATCGCGGCGTTCGATGCGTTCTCGCGCGGTCGGCGAAGTGATCTGCCGGTCGCCGCGAATAATTCCGAGAACGTTCAGATCGAGTTCGAGATTGAGATTAGCTTCGCCCAAAGTTTTGCCGACCAAGTTCGATTCGGGCAGCACGAGCAGTTCGGAAATATATTCGCGGATGGCGTATTGATCGGTAAAAGATTCTTCGCCGCCGCGTCTCGGCAGCAATTTTCTGCCCAAAAACAGCATATAAATCAAACCGGCGAGCGCCGTAATGACGCCGACCGGAGTGAGTTCAAACATCGAAAGCGGCTCCATTCCGTAGCGCACGATGGCGCCGCTGACCGCCAGATTCGTTGACGTTCCGATGAGCGTGCAGCTTCCGCCCAAAATCGCGCCGAACGCGAGCGGCATCAATAATTTAGACGGCGCAATTCGCGCTTTGTTCGCCAGACCGATGACGACCGGCAGAAACATCGCCGTTGTCGTCGTGTTTTTCAAAACCGACGCCGCAATCGCCGCAATCGCCATAATCAAAGCCGTCAGCAGAAATTCATTGTCGCCCGCGATGCGGTAAAGCCTGCGCCCGATCAAATCAACGATTCCGGTTTTGATCAACCCGCCGACGAGCACGAAAAGTCCGCCGATAGTAATGATAATATCGTTCCCAAAACCGGCGACGCCTTCCTGAATATTCAAAACGCCGGTCATCACCAGCCCGATGACGAGCAGAATGCCGACGACATCAACCGGCAATTTCTCCGACCCGAAAAGGACAAGCGCGACTAAAAGTAAAATTAGCGTGATAGCGATTGGCGACATTGTTGAGAAAGGATAGCGGAAATCAATTGGTTTGGAAAGCGAATGTTTCGGCGGACAACAGAAAGAAAAAACAAAATGCGAAAAGGCAGTCAAGACCTTTTTCGTGCTTCAAATCTCATTGGTCGGCAGCGATTTTATTTTCGCCGCAGTTCTTTAATTCGTTTGAGCATCAGCGGCGCGAGCCGCGCTGTTTGCGCGAGCGAGCCGGACGAAAAATGTTTTGCCAATCCTTTGAAAGTTTCAATCGCCGTTGCGCCGTACGGCATCCACCAAACGTTCGGCACGAGCAGCGCGCGATTGACGTGAATATGTTTGGCGGCGACGAGTTCTTTTAATCCGTGCGCGCCGTGCGTTCTGCCGCTGCCGGAATTTTTGAATCCGCCCCATGGCGTTTGCGCGACGCCGTGCGTGTAAAGAACTTCGTTGATTGTCACGGTCGCCGCTTCGATTCGGCGGGCGATGCGTTCGCCGCATTTGATGTCGCCGGTCCAAACGCTCGCCGTCAAGCCAAATTCCGAATCGTTGGCGAGTTTGACCGCTTCGTCTTCGGTTTTAAAAACGGCAATCGGCAGCGTCGGACCGAAAGTTTCTTCTCTCATTCCGCGCATCTGATTCGTCGCGTTCCCGATAACGGTCGGCTCATAAAACGAGCCTTTCTTGAAATTCGCGTTTCTCTGCCCGCCGGTTAAAATGCGTGCGCCTTCATTTTTGACACTCTCAACGTGACTTTCAACGATTTTTAATTGGTTTTCGCTAATCATCGCGCCGACATCGGTTGTTTCTTTCGCGCCGGAATTCTGCCGCAAATTCTTGGTTTTTTCGACGACGAGCCGCGTA
>SXVE01000377.1 GCA_005790265.1 Acidobacteriota bacterium
ATTATTTTCCGCTCATTAATCGAAAAACTGTAGATCAACGAATCTTTTTTGTTGGCAAACAGCATTTCAGACGGAAAAACATTCGGAAAATTTGGAGGATTCGCCGAATCGAAAAAATTGGCAGAAGCCGAAAAAATATTTTGATCAACAGAAGCGGGAAAATACGGCGCTACAGAAAAATCAATTCCCAAATCTTTTGCCCAGATCAGCGCGCCCGTGTCTTTTTTGATCAGCGCCGCCCGACCGTCTGAAGCAGTCAAATACAGTTCTTTTTCAGTCAAGACCAGATACAGCCGAAAACCCTCACCAAACAATGCCGATTTAGCTGTCGTTTCGCCAGCTAAATCGGCGTTAGACGAATCGGCATTGAGCTGCCAAACGGGAACTCCTGTTTTTTTATTTAAAGCGCGAACGATCACTGCATCACTGAGCGAACCGGCAGGCAGATCGCCGGACAACTTTTCCGTGACGCCGATTTTCTTTTCAGTATCTCGAAACGAATGCGCGTCGGCATTCACCGCGCCGTTATTTTTCTGCTGACCGTCGCCGGCGCGGCTCGTCGCAACAGCGAAATAAAGAAAATTATCGTCCGCGACAATTTTTGAAACGATCCGCCCGCCGCTCTCCGCCGACCAGTTGATTTGTCCGGTCTTGGTGTTTTGGGAAACCACCGTTCCGTTTTTATCAAAATAATAAATGTCAGCAACTTTATCAGACGCGTATATTTCCAGTATTTCGCTTTCCGCTTCGAAAACGCCGCAGCGTTTGATAATCGGCGCGCTTTCACCGTCACCGGCACTTTCGTTCTCAGTTTTTTTCTTGCGATTTCGTTTATCATTTTTCTCGCCCTGAGTTTTGTGTTCGTCAACGACGGATGATAAAGGAGCAGCCTGAGCGAAAACTTTGTAGGGCGAATGATTACTCGTCAGAATGAGCAGGAACAGGAGAAATACGAGGAGCACGGCGAACACTTTAAACACATTTTTCAGTGAGGTCGCGAGCAATTGCAAAGCAAACACGAGCATCGTTTTTATGTCGCGGCAACGGCGTATATTTTCGGCTGTCCAATTGTAATATACAGCGTTTAATTCTAAAATAGGTTTAACAGCCATTCAAAAACTTGGGTACGGAACGAAAGCAACAAAAACGATTTTTGCCAACGGCAAAGTAAGCAAAAAGCGGCAAAAACAACAAAGCACCGCAAAAAAGAGTTAAAAAGCAATAAAAAGCAAAATAAAGTAAAAATCGAAACGGCACTAAAATTGATGGCGCAGACGCCGCCCAAGTTGGCTTCAAACATTTTTTAAAATAAATTTACGGAGAAAATAAGATTAATGTCTTTTAACAAAATTATTATCGTCGGCAATCTCGGTCGCGATCCCGAATTGCGCTACACGCCGCAGGGCAATGCCGTCTGCAATTTCTCAGTCGCCACCAGCGAAAAAAAACGCGATAAAGGCGGCGATATGCAGGATATCACCACCTGGTTTCGCGTAACGCTCTGGGGAAAACAGGCGGAGACGGCTTCCAAATACTTAACCAAAGGAAGTCAGGTATATGTCGAAGGACGTTTGCGGATGGAAGAATGGACCGACCGCGACGGTAAAACGAGACAGACCCTCGACGTTAACGGAACCGATATGCAGTTTATCGGCACTGCCAATCGAACGGACGATTATTCCTCGGGCGATGCGGGCGGCGACGGTGATTTCCAACCGGCGCGCGGTTCATCAAACAACGAATTCAATCAAGCGCCGCCGTCGGATGACGATATTCCTTTTTAACTCTCGATTTTTTTGAAGTTAATAAATTAGAAAAAAAAAACAAAAAAATTTAGATAAAACAAAAAAATAAAGATGCGGGTTGAATTGAGTTATTCTAATCCGCATCTTTTTTCTCGCCGTTTTTTCTGATTGCGGCAAACGAATTTAACCGAGCCATTCGCCCATTTTTCTGATTTTGCGAAAGCGCGCCGCGCGGCGTCCCTGTTCGCCAAGCGCGAAAATTTCGTCCAGATTGCGCAGCAGTGCGGTCTTTAAATTGGCGCCGATCAATTCGTAGGCGTCATCAATGTTTTGACGCTCGCTTTGCGAAGAAGCGGATTCGTCGTTTTTTTTGATTTTATCAGACGCATTTACCGTCCACGGTTTTGGCTCGCTGACAATTTCGTCAATCAAGCCGAATCGAAGCAGATCGTTCGCCGTCATTCGCAGGCAGTCCGCCGCGCGCGCTGCTTGTCCGGCGTCTTTCCACAAAATCGCCGCGCATCCTTCCGGGGAAATCACCGAATAGACGGAATTTTCGAGCATCAAAACGCGGTCGCCGACGCCGATGGCGAGCGCGCCGCCCGACCCACCTTCGCCGACGACGACGACAATCGTCGGCACTTTTAACGCCGCCATCTCGCGCAGATTGAGCGCGATGGCTTCGGCTTGTCCGCGTTCTTCGGCATCAATTCCCGGATACGCGCCGGGCGTATCAATAAACGTAATGATCGGGCGACCGAATTTTTCCGCCGTTTTCATCAAACGCAGCGCTTTGCGGTAGCCTTCCGGTTTCGGCATCCCGAAATTGCGCACGCGCCGTTGATTCGTATCGCGTCCTTTTTGTTGACCGATCACGGCAACCTGTCTTCCGTCGAGCCGCGCGAAACCGCCGACCAAGGCTTGATCGTCGGCGTAGCGGCGGTCGCCGTGTATCTCGATAAATTCTTCGAATAACCCGGCAAACAAATCGAGCGCGTAAGGACGCGCCGGATGTCGCGCCGTGAGAACGCGCTCGAACGCCTGCTGATCATAACGATTATTCTGGTCGGCGACGCCGCCGGCAATCGTCGGCGCTTTTTTTTCCGCGTCGTCCGCATCATGGCTGCCGCCCTTATTTTCTGGTCCGGTTCCTGCTTTTGTTTCCATCGTTTCCATTATTTACTTATTTTTACTTATTTCCAATAGTTATCTTCAGTAATTGTTTTCAGTAACTATCTTTAATTTCAGTAACTATCTTTAATTATTGCCAGTCCTAACCAATTTGACGTTTTCTTTTTCAACTCCGAATTTCCGAATTCGGGGATATTTCCGATCAATCTTCTGATTAATATATTGGCTTCGCCCAATTTATAAAACCCAGCGCACTTGACAGCCTTTTTCCGCCAGCTCGCGCTCTAAAACGCTCGAACCCTGAATGCGCAGCGGCTGGGAACGCATTTTGAGATTCACGCCGCTTTCTTCGAGCGCAAAATCGAGCAGCACTTCGCATTTGCCGTGATTTTTGCTGAGCAATGTGAACAGCTCGTCGAAATAAATTCCTTCGAATTTCCGCGCCGGCAGCGTAATATACACTTCGCGCGCTTTGAGCGGTACGGCGTCGGCGAGCCGCCGCACTTCATTGACGATAATCGTCATTTCCTGCCCTTCGACCGATTCGACGCGTCCTTCGACGATCAACAGCTCGTCGTCCTTGAGAAGCTCGGCGTGTTTGGCGAAACATTCCGCCCAGGCGAGACATTTGACGCCGCCCGTTCGATCTTCAACGCGGAGAATGCAGAAGCGGTTGCCTTTTTTGCTGTATTTAACTTGCGCGCCCGAGACGATTCCGGCGAGCGCGATCGTTTCGCCCGGTTTGATTTCTTCGTATTCGGCGATGTTGCTGATTTTCAAATCGCTCAGAATCGTCGTGTAATCGTCGAGCGGGTGCACCGACAAATAAAAACCGACCGAGGCTTTTTCCTGCCGGGAAACCTCCGCCTGCGACCAGGCGGGCGCTTCGGGCAGATGCTGATCGGCGGCGCTCGCTTCGGTCTCGGATTCGCTGCCGAACAGCGCGTTCTGCCCGCGCAAACGGTCGTTCCAGGATTTCTGCCCGTGATTGAGCGAACTTTCAATGGCGGCAAAAAGCCGCGCGCGCCAATGGTTGATAGTAATTTCGGGCGGTTTGAGCGAGTCGAACGCTCCGGCGGTAATCAAACTTTCCAAACCTCTCTTGTTGACCGAACCCTGATCAATGCGCGTCGTAAAATCAAACAGGGAAACGAATCTGCCTTTTTTGCGCGCTTCGATTATCGCCTGAACGCTGTTCGATCCGATGCCTTTGATCGCGCTCAAGCCGAAGCGGACGGCATCGTCGAGCGGCGTAAAGCCGTCGCCGCTCTCGTTGATATCCGGCGGCAAAAGTTTAAGTCCCATCGAACGCAGTTCGCTCGAATACTTGTAAACTTTCGCGCTGTCGTCGGCTTCGTGCGATAAAACAGATGCATAAAAATAAGCGGGATAATGCGCCTTAAGATAAGCAGTCTGATAAGCGAGATAAGCATAAGCAACGCTGTGGCTGCGGTTAAATCCGTAATCGGCAAACTGCGCCATCAACTTAAAAATCTCTTCCGCTTTTTCCTTTTTGATGCCCCGATTAATCGCGCCGGACACGAATTTTTCTTCGTGGATCGCCATTTCTTCGCGTTTCTTTTTGCCCATCGCGCGGCGCATCATATCGGCTTCGCCCAGACTGTAGCCGGCGAGCTTCTGCGCGAGCTGCATAATCTGTTCCTGATAAACGAGAATGCCGTACGTGTTGTGCAGGATATCTTTCATTTCCGGCACGATATACTGCACGCGTTTGTCGCCGCGATGGCGGGCGATAAAGTCGTCAACCATTCCGCCGTCGAGCGGACCCGGACGATAAAGCGCGTTGAGCGCCGATAAATCTTCGAGTTCTTTCGGTTTGAGGCGGCGGCAGATTTCCTGCATGCCCGACGATTCAAACTGAAAAATCGCTTCGGTGCGCCCGTCGCCGAACAGGGCGAGCGCTTTTTCGTCGTCGAGCGGCACCTGACTCCAATCCATCTCGATATTCTTCTGCTGTTTAAGCGTCATTAAACAGTCGCTTATCACCGTCAGCGTCGTTAATGCGAGAAAATCCATCTTAAGCATTCCGACTTTTTCGAGATCGTTCATCGTGTACTGACTGGTCAATTCGTTTTTCCCCGAATAAGCAATCGGCACCAGCTCGTGCAGCGGTTTCGGCGAAATGACGACGCCGGCGGCATGCACCGACGAGTGCCGCGCGCAGCCTTCGAGCCGGCGCGCCATATCCACCAGCTTTTTGACGGCGGCGTCCGTCTCCATCGCCCGCCGCAGATCGGCGACTTGTTCGAGCGCTTGGGCGATGCTGATATTGCGCCCGCGCACCGGCGGCGGAATCAGCTTGGCGATTTTTTCGACTTCGCCGTACGGCATATTCATCGCTCGCCCGACGTCCTTGATCGCCGCTTTCGACGCCATCGTGCCGAACGTGATAATCTGGCACACCGCTTCGCGCCCGTAAAATTCCGTGACGTGATTGATCACGTCGGCTCTGCCGCGCACGCAAAAATCAATGTCGATATCCGGCATCGAAACGCGTTCCGGATTG
>SXVE01000378.1 GCA_005790265.1 Acidobacteriota bacterium
GATATGCGCGTGCGAATGAAAACCGGGCGTTACGGTTACCCGGATGTGGTCGTCGTTTGCGGCACACCCGAATTCGCCGATGATGAATTTGACGTGCTGCTCAATCCGACAATCGTCGTTGAAGTTCTCTCCAAATCAACTCGCTTTCGCGACAAAAACGAAAAACTCATCGCTTACCAGAAAATGGAAAGTCTGCGCGAATGCCTGCTCATCGAACAAACCGAACCGCGCGTCGAACATTACATCAAACAAACCCCGAAACAGTGGATTTTGAAAATCTACGAAGATTTAGACGAAACAGTCACGCTCGAATCCATCAATTGCCGAATATCTTTGGCTGATATTTACGCGCAAATCGAATTTAATTCTGAAATCGAAAAATAGTTTTCTACTCAAACAACCCGCGCTTGAATCGCTGCTTGACATCCTGAAACTGGCGCGCGTCCGTTCGTTTTTGTGACGTGTATTCTTCGGTTGTGTTGCGAGCAACGACTTCGTATAAAACGGCTTGTTTGTCGGCTTTTTTCCTGAGAATTCTGCCTAATCTTTGAATGTGTTCGCGGCTTGAACCGGAGCCGGACAAAATTATGGCGACCGAGGCATCGGGAATATTGACGCCTTCGTTTAAGACTTTTGATGTGCAGAGCGCGCGAATTTCGCCGTTA
The DNA here is from genome assembly GCA_005790265.1 of Acidobacteriota bacterium. Lineage (GTDB taxonomy): Bacteria > Acidobacteriota > Blastocatellia > Pyrinomonadales > Pyrinomonadaceae > SXVE01. The sequence continues at coordinate 666 of SXVE01000378.1, forward strand.
TTAAATGCGTCGAGCCAGAATTTTCTTTCTTTGACGTTCGTTTCGTGCGTGATCGCGGGAATCAGATAATCGTTGGAAATCTGATAAACCATTTCGTTTTCGGCGGTGAAAATTAAAGTTTTGTCGTTTTTGTGCCGAATCAATAAATCCTGCAAAACGCGCATTTTGGAATCGGTGCCGAGCGCGATTTTTTTCTGATTGCGATACGCTTTCATCGCGCGGCGACCTTCTTCGGATTGCGCGCTGCGAATCAGAAACATTCGCCAGCCTTCGTGTCCGTACGGCAGATTCTGGCGGCGTTTGAAATCGGTGTAAATCATTCGCTCGCGTTCGTAAGCCAGGCGTTCTTCGTCGCTCAAATCAACCTCGACGCGTTCGAGCGTGTAATCGGCGAGGTATTCGCCGGCGAGATCCTGAGCTTCGAGCCGGTAAACGAAATCGCCGACGATTTCGCGCAGCAGATTATCGGCGATTTCGTCGCGTTCCGGCGTCGCGGAAAGTCCGAGTCGAAACGGCGCAATAGCGAATTCCGCCGCGTATTTGTAGCCTTCCGACGGCAAATGATGACATTCGTCGAAAATCACCAGCCCGAATTGATCGCCCAATCTTTCCTGATGCCGAAACGCCGACGCGTAAGTCGTCACCGTAATCGCGCCGATTTCGTAAAAACCGCCGCCGATCAAACCGATTTCGGCGTTAAATGTCGAAGTCAGCAATTCGTACCACTGATTCATCAAATCGAGCGTCGGCACGACGACGAGCGTTTGCCGCCCGCAAATTTCAATCGCCATTGTCGCCGCGTGCGTTTTTCCCGCGCCGGTCGGCAAAACGATGACGCCGCAGCGTTTATTATTTTTCCACGCGTCAATCGAAGCCGTTTGATACGGGCGCGGCGCGATGTGAAATTTCGGTTTGAAATCGAATTCCGAGTATTTTTTGGCTGAATCTTCGTAGTTTATTTTCGCGCGAACGAATTCGGTGATGATTTCGCGGTATTTATAAGCCGGAGCACGGTAATGTTTGGTGCGCGCGTCCCAAACGAAAGCGTTCGGCGCAAAATCAGCTTCGCCCGCGCCTTCCAAAATGAGAGTTCCCGATTCAAATTTGAGTTGGTAATGCGGCGCGGTCGCTGTTTCCATTTGGGGAATTTAATGCGATTTTTTCGCTTAACGTGAGAGATTGATTTGTTTGTTTTGCGCCAGTTTTTCCACTTCGGCAAGCGTCGCGGCGGAACTGTCGCCGAGCGTCGTCATCGCCAGCGCGCCGTTGGCTAAACCGCAATTGATGGCAAATGCGGCGTCTTTTTCGCTCAGAAATCCGTAAATCAAACCGGCGGCAAAAGCATCGCCGCTGCCGACGCGATCCAAAACTTCCAAATCCGTAAAATCGGCGGCTTTGTAAACTTCGTTTCCGGCAAAACAAACGGCGCTTAAATCGTGCCGAAAAGCCGATTTCACGTCGCGCAGAGTTGTCGCCACGATTTGCAGATTCGGAAAGCGAGCGACGATTTCCGACGCCGCGCGGCGAAACGCTTCTTCGTCGTATTTGCCAAAACTCGCGTCGAAATTCTCCGCGCCGAAAACGACATCGGCGTAATTCAGCAATTCGTGATTAAGTTGATTTGCCGCTTCGCGCCCGCCGCGCGTTGACCAGAGCGAATCGCGGTAATTGAGATCGTACGACACAATCGCGCCCGATTCTTTCGCCGCCCGCATCGCTTCGCGGGCAACTTCCGGCGTCGTTTCCGACAATCCGGCGAAAATGCCGCCCGTGTGAAACCAGCGCGCGCCTTTTTCGCTGAAAATTTCCCGCCAATCAACGTCGCCGCTTTTCAATTGTGAAATCGCCGTATTGCCGCGATCCGAACAGCCGACGGGCGAACGCAGTCCGAAACCGCGCTCGATAAAATAAACGCCGTTGCGCACCGTGCGGCTGATGCCGTCGGTTTCGCGCCACAAAATCGGCGACGAATCAACGTTGCCCTGATTGATTAAATCTTCAACCAGTCGCCCGATTTGATTGTCGGCGAGCGCGGTGACAATCGCCGCGTCGAGCCGAAAAACTTTGCTCAGATTGCGCGCGACGTTGTATTCGCCGCCGCCTTCCCAAACGCGAAACGAGCGCGCGTTGTGAATCCGGTCGTTTTCCGGATCAAATCGCAGCATCACTTCGCCCAAAGCGACAAAATCCCACTGACAATCGTTTTTATTTTTTAGTTTCAACACGAAAGTTAAGATAGCAAATTTAAAACGCAAAATCTAAACAGCCGTTTCAAGAGCGATTTACGTATTATTTGAAAAGTTAAAATCAAAAGAAAATTTAAGAAATGAGACTCTGATGAACGCGAATTAAGCGGATTTACCCGTATTTTCTTAAATTATATCTGTCTCAATCAGCTTAATCCGCGTTCGTCCGCGTCCCATTCGTCTTTTTTATTAATTTTTTACAATTTACAATTTTCAAAACTTAGAAATTCAAACCGTGCGCCAGATATTCTTCGACCGCCACTTCGAGCGCGCCGCCGATTGCCGCGCCTTCCGGTTCGCCGGCTTCGACCGACCAGCCTTCGAGCTTGCCGACGATGCTTTTTTCAATCGCTTCCTTGAGCGGCGCTTCGATAAATTTCCAGCCGTAAACCAGGCGTCCGCTGATGATGACGCGCGGAATGCCGATGCCCATAATCACGTTCGCAATGCCGATGCCGAGATAATCGCCGATTTTTTCTAAGGTTTTTCGGGCGCGAATTTCGCCGTTTTCCGCTTTGCCGACGATTTCGACAAAACGCGGCGCCGATTCGCCGCGCGAAGGTCGGTCGCCCATATAAAGCGACGCGGCGGACGCGGCGGACGCGTATTTTTCCCAGCAGCCGCGATTGCCGCAGACGCACGGTTTGCCGCCCGCGACAATCGTCATATGTCCGAATTCTCCGGCGATGCCGCGTCCCAAACCGGTTCCGCGGTAAACTTCGCTGCCGATCACTAATCCGACGCCGATGCCGGTTCCCGACCGCACGAGAATAAAATTGCTCATCAATCCGTCGTTGGAATGTCGAATTTTCATTCGCGCTTCATACATCGCCGCCGCCGTCGCGTCGTTTTCGACAACTACGTTAACGGCGTCGCTCGGCTGCAAGGCTTTGACAATATCTACGTCGCGCCAGCCGAGATTCGGCGCGAACAGCAATTTTCGCCGTTCCGCGTCAGTCAAACCAGGCACGCTGACGCCGATGACGCGCAGCGTTCGTTCGGCATTTTCGGCGATTATTTTTTTGATTGTTTCGCGGGCAATGGCGAGAGTTTCCTTCGCGTCCGGCGGCGTCTCGAAATCGTCTTCGAGTAAAATTTCGCCGCTTAAATTCGTCGCGCCGATTTGCGAGCGCCGCACGCCCAAATTGACGCCGATAAAATAATCGTGCGCGTCGGTAAAAGACAAAACGCGCGCTTTTCTTCCCTGACCTTTTGACGAATCGGTTTCGAGCGTTTCCTCACGCAGAATGCGGCGGGCGATCAGCGGTTTGACGTTTTCGGTGACGGTGCTTTTATCAATCGAGAGCCGCGCGGCGATTTCGCTGCGCGTGATCGGCTGCGAAGCGCGAATCAGACGCAAAAGCAGATTTCCTTTTCTGGCGACATTAATCGTCCCGGCAATGTTATCGGTTAAATTTGTTTGGAAAACAGGCGAATCGTTCATAATTTTTGAAGAATCAAATATTATAACGTAACCGTCTGTTCCGCCCAGAATTGAAATTCACGATGTTTGTTTTCTTCGGCTTTTGCCAGAATTTCGCCGCTCGCCACCAATCGAATATGCTCGAAAACCTGCTCGCCGATTTGATCAATCGTCGCGGTTCCTTCGATGATATCTCCGGCTGAAATATCAATATCGCGGTTCATTTTCTCGAAAATCCGATTGTTGGAAGCGAGTTTGATGACCGGCGCAATCGCGTTGCCGATAGTCGTGCCGTTGCCGGTTGTAAAAACCACGACCGTCGCTCCGGCAGCGACGAGCGCCGGCGTTGATTCCTGATCGTAGCCTGGACCCTGCATAATATTTAGCCCGCGATGCTTCGGCGCCTGCGCGTATTCGGTCACGCCTTCGACGCGCGTTGTGCCGGATTTCGACATCGCGCCCAGGGATTTGATCGTGATGTTCAAAAGTCCGCCCGCGATGTTTCCAGGGCTAGGATTGTTATTCATCACGCCGCCGAATCTGGACGCGTAATCTTTATACCAATCAATCATTTCGTAAATCTCGCGTCCGGTTTCCGCATCCTTCGCGCGATTGGCAACGACGTGTTCCGCGCCGCAGAATTCGGGAATTTCGGTGATCAAAACCGTGCCGCGCGAACGAACGAGAATATCTGCCGCCGCGCCGAGCGCCGGATTTGCCGAAATACCGGAAAAACCGTCGCTCGAGCCGCATTTGACGCCCAAAACGAGTTCGCTGACCGGAAATTCTTCGCGCACGTTTTCGTTGACGAGCGGCAGCATTTCCTTGACCAGCCGCAAACCTTCCTCAATTGCTGCCTGCGTGCCGCCGATTTCCTGAATGCCGATTTTCGCCACCGGTTTATTAAACGAAAGTTCGCGTTTTAAAAGATACTTTTCGACTTTGGCGAGATTGGTTTTTTCGCATCCCAAATCCATCAAAATCACCGCGCCGACGTTCGGATGATCGGCGTAGTTGGAAAGCGTGCGCAGCATAATGTCCAGATTCGAGCCGTCCTGACAGCCGCAACCTTTGTTGTGCGGAATCGCGACGACGCCGTCCACATTCGGAAATTGCGCGCGCTTGTAATGCAGAAATTCCGCCATCATCGAAATCTGCGCGGCTTCGTGGCTCGCGCACATCGAAGTCGGCACGATCAAAATGAAATTGCGCGTGCCGACGCGTCCGTCCGGGCGGCGAAAGCCCATAAAAGTTCCGATTTCGTCGAGTTCCAAATAATCCGGCGCGGGCGTGTGCAAATCTGCGGGCAGATCGCGTACGACCGGCACGTCGTTCGACATATTTTCGGGCGTAATCCATTCGCCCGCTTCGATGCCGAGACTCGTTCCAATCGGCTGATTATACTGGCAGACAAAATCTCCGGCAGGAATCGCTCGCGTCGCAAAACGGTGTCCGGGCGGAACGGCGTGTTTGATGACAACCGGCTGCCGGTTCGGCAGTAAAGCGGTTAACCCGGGGAAAGTTTCTTTTTTGACAACCGCCACATTGTCTCTCGGATTAACAATAATCGCGTAATCACTAATGGCGACCGCCGTCGGCGTTATACTGTTTGCCATAAATTTATTCTCTACTTCGGTGAAATTAAAACGTCGGGCAGAATAAATGCTTTGACGTTTTGGTGAAGCCTGATCCACAAACCCGGATTTTCATCAAGCTGATTTTCGAGTTCTGCTCGGTCGCTGGAAAGCTCGGTTTCGACGACGCGCTGAAAACTTTCTCGTTTTGCCGGTGCGGTCGAAGCGTCAACGATTGACTGCACAATTTTTCGCGCGCCGAGAATCGCCGCCGGACCCAAAGTTAAAATATGCGTCGCCGCGCGGCATTCCGCTTCGTCTTCCGGCGAAACGTGACTGCCGCCGACCTTAAATTTGTTGACGTGATGTTCGAGAATGCTCGCTGAAATCGGAATGATTCCGGCAATATCGGCGTAGCGCGCGCCGGAATTCGGCTTGATGTAACAAAGATGCGAAGCGGCGTCGGCTTCCGGTCCCATTCCGAGAAAGAAAATATCAATTCCGCCGAGACTTTCGAGCGTTTTCAGATATTCGACGAGCGCTGCTTCCACATCGCCGGTTTCCGTATTCATCGGCGTAAAACTTTTGATCTTGCGAAAAAAATCGTCGCCGAGCATACTTTCAAAATCGAGCACTAAGCTCAAGCCTTTGTTCATAGCCATCGGCTAGAGCGC
>SXVE01000379.1 GCA_005790265.1 Acidobacteriota bacterium
ACTATTTTGAAAAAGCTTTGCGTCAGAAAGGCGTTACCGGTGAGAACTTGTTGTTTATGCTCGAACGTCGTTTAGACAACGTTGTTTACCGTTCAGGCTTTTCAACTTCGCGTCGTCAAGCGCGCCAGCTCGTCAATCACGGTCATATTTTTGTCAATGATCGCAAAGTTGATATTCCTTCATTTCAAGTGAAAGTTGGCGATGTCATCACGATCAAAGAGAAAAGCGCGGCTAACACACACGTTGAAGGCGCGTGGCAAACTGCGGTCGGTCGCGGACGTCCGAACTGGATTGCTGCCGCTGGCGAAAGTTTGAGTATTACAATTTCAGCTTTGCCGAAACGCGAAGACGTTGATCAAAATATCAACGAGCAGTTAATCGTCGAACTTTACAGCAAGTAATTTTGCAGTTCAAAGTTCAAAACTTAAATATTGCGCAATATAAATATTGTCTGCAATTTGGAGTTTTGAACTTTGAACTTTGGACTTTTTAAAAAAAGAATATGACACAAAGCAATAATTGGACAGATTTCCAAATGCCGAGTCGCCTCAATGTTGAAACAGAAACATTGACTGACCGTTACGGTAAGTTTTACGCGCAGCCGTTTGAGCGTGGTTTTGGAACGACAATCGGTAACTCAATCAGACGTGCATTGCTTTCTTCAATTGAGGGAGGCGCGATTACAGCAGTAAAAATCGAAGGCGTCGAACACGAATTTTCTTCGATTAAAGGCGTGGTTGAGGACGCAACCGACGTTATCTTAAATCTCAAACAAGTTCCGTTCAAATTGCACGGCGCGGGACCGAAAACATTAACGATTAGCAAAAGCGGAGCGGGCGAAGTAACAAGCGCGGACATTGAAGCCGATGGCGACGTGGAGATTCTTGATTCTACCGTTCACATTGCGACGATCAGCGCGGGCGGCGAAATCAGTATTGAGATGCGTCTCAAAACTGGGCGCGGTTATGTTTCCGCCGAATTTAACAACGACGAAGATTTGTCGGTTGGATATATCCCGATTGATTCGGTTCACACGCCGATTAAAAAAGTTAATTACACAGTTGATAAAACGCGTCAGGGATCAAACACCGAGTTTGATAAGTTAACGATTGAAGTGTGGACGGACGGTTCGGTTGCTCCGGAAGATTCTATCGGATTGGCGGCAAAACTCGTCAAAGATCACATGTCCATCTTCATTAATTTTGAAGAGGAAGAAGAAGAATATAAATACGAAGACATTGCGCGTCCGCCGTTGATGCGAAATGATTTGCTCGATAAATCGGTTGACGAGTTGGAACTTTCCGTTCGCTCATATAATTGTTTGAAAAACGCTGACATTCGCTCGATTCGTGATCTGATTCGCCGCAGCGAGCGAGATATGCTGCACACGAAAAACTTCGGCAAAAAATCTTTGACGGAAATCAAAGACCTTTTGCACGGAATGGGACTCGACTTCGGAATGGATTTTGACGAACAGGGAAATCCGATTCCCGGATCTGGCGGTAGAGATTTAGATTAAAAAACAGTGAGCGGCAGCGAGCCTCAAAACTAATAAGAATTGGTTCGCTGTCGTTTATTTTTACTACTATGAGACACTTAAAAGCACATCGTAAATTAGGCAGAACGACGGAACATAGAATTTCATTGCTCAGAAATTTAGCGACCTCGTTAATCAACGCCGAAAAAGAATATATTGTGACGACGGTTCCGAAAGCCAAAGAGTTACGTCCGTTTGTCGAAAGAGTGATTACGCTTGCGCGCCGCGCAAAATCTCTGACCGGCGACGAAGCCAAATCGCAGGAAGTGCATTTGCGCCGTCAGGCGGCAAGATATTTCCACGCCGGAAACAGCACATTCAAACAGGAACAAAGTCGTTTTCGGGGCAAAAAAGGCGAAGCGAAAGAACCGATTGAAAGAACCGCGGGCGTGAAAGCGGTGCAGCGGCTCTTCGGCGAACTCGGTGAGCGTTATAAGGATCGCAACGGCGGTTACACGCGCATTACTAAACTCGGTCGCCGTCAAGGTGACAATGCTGAAATGGCGGTCATTGAATTAGTTGACAGCGCACGTGAAAAAGCGACGGTCAAATAAGGAGCCAAAGCGTGATGAGTGAAAATACGGGTTCAGCCAAAGCAAAAAGACAGGACGAAACAGGCGAAGGTAAAGGACAGCGCAAAAAATCCGGTGCAGCAGCCAATCAATCAGCCGATGCATCGTTAAATATGCAGGAATTGCGCGAATTAGCTGCGCTTGTTAATGAACACGGTTTTACTGATTTCGAGTTTGAAAACGAAAACATTCGGGTTCGTCTCAGCAAGATGACAGCCGCGCCGATTGTTCAAGCGGTTCAGTCAATTCCTGCGGCATCACCAACAGCACCGGCGCAAAAAACGGCATTAGAAGTAAAAAACGAAGCTGCGGCGGAAGCGGCAGCAGCGGAAGAAACTCTGCATACAATAACTTCGCCGATTGTCGGCACCTTTTATCGTTCACCGTCGCCGGACAAAGAACCTTACGTCAAGGAAGGAAGCCGGGTTTCAGCGGAATCAACAGTCTGCATTGTTGAAGCAATGAAACTGATGAACGAAATTCAAGCGGAAACTTCTGGTGAAGTCGTTAAAATTTACGTCGAAAACGGTCAGCCGGTCGAATACGGTCAGCCGCTTTTCGGAATCAAACAGTAAGCAGCAATCAATAAGCAGCAAATGGTTTCTCGTTTTTCTCAAGGAAAAGCTCCATTTGCTGCTTATCGCTTTTTGCACACTTATTTATGAGAGAAATTCGCAAAATACTAGTCGCCAATCGCGGCGAAATTGCCTGTAGAATCATTTGGACGTGTAAGGAAATGGGCATCAAAACGGTTGCCGTTCATTCTGAAGCCGACAAAGAAGCGTTGCACGTCAGATATGCCGACGAGGCGATCTGCATCGGCGCGCCGCCGTCGGCGCAAAGTTACCTTAACATTCCGGCAATTATCAGCGCGGCGGAAATTACCAACGTTGACGCGATTCATCCCGGCTACGGATTTCTCGCTGAATCGGAAACCTTCGCCAAAATTTGCGAAGACTGCAACATCAAATTTATCGGTCCGCAGGCGCACGTCATCAAAATGATGGGCGATAAAGTCGAAGCGCGGCGAACGATGAAAGCGGCGGGCGTGCCGATTTTGCCGGGCAGCCCGGAACCGATTGAAGACGCGGATGAAGCGATCAAACTGGCGAAAGAAATCGGATTTCCGGTAATTATCAAAGCGGCGGCAGGCGGCGGCGGACGCGGAATGCGCATCGTTCGCGCGGAAGAAGATTTAGCCGTCAATCTGGAAACCGCGCAAACCGAAGCTTTAGCCGCATTCAAAAACGGCTCGGTTTATATCGAACGCTACATCGAGCGCCCGCGCCACATCGAAATTCAGGTTTTAGCCGACGAACACGGCAACTGCATTCATCTCGGCGAACGCGAATGTACGATTCAGCGGCGCCATCAGAAACTGCTCGAAGAAGCTCCTTCGCCGGTCATCACGCCGGAGCAGCGCGAAAAAATGGGCGCGGTCGCCGTCAAAGCGTGTCAGGAAATCGGATATTCGAGTGCCGGAACTTTTGAATTTTTGCTTGATGAAGACGGTTCATTTTATTTTATGGAAATGAACACGCGCATTCAGGTCGAGCATCCGGTCACGGAGATGGTCACGCTCGCCGACATCGTGCGCAATCAGATTAGGATTGCCGAAGGATAGGAATTAGGTTTCGCGCAGGAAGACGTTTTAATCGTCGGACATTCTATCGAATGTCGCATCAACGCTGAAGATCCGGTGAAATTTACACCGAGTCCGGGAAAAATTACGGCGTTCAATATTCCGGGCGGTCCCGGTGTACGCGTTGATACGGCGGTTTATCCGGGCTATACGGTTCCGCCTTATTATGATTCGATGATTGCCAAACTGATCGTTCACGCGCGAACGCGTGAGCTGGCGATTTCGCGAATGCGCCGCGCTCTCGAAATGATGGTCGTCGAAGGAATCAAAACGACGATTCCTCTGCATATCAAAATTATGAACGACGAAAAATTCCAAAAAGGCGATTTTTCGACCAAGTTTATGGAAGAGTTTCAGCACTGAGCGCAAATTGCTAAACGACAAGTTTTTATGTTAATTTTGAATTGACATTTAACTGCTAAATTCAACAAGTTAGATAAAAAATTTTGCGGTTGTCGCTTTTTAAAAAAGAGCGGATTTACTGCGAGCTAGGAGAGATTGTTTTTAATAAATAAAAAGCAAATATAATTTATGGCAACGGAAAAAGAATTAAAAGAACAGATTGTTGGTGATTACAAAACTCACCAATCGGATACCGGTTCGTCGCAAGTGCAGGTCGCGCTTTTAACGCAGCGAATCAACGAATTAACGGAACATTTCAAAGTTCACAAAAAAGACAACCATTCGCGTCGCGGTTTGTTAAAAATGGTCTCGCGCCGCCGCAAGCTGCTTGATTATCTCAAGCGCCGTGATATTAACGAGTATCACGACATCATCAAAAAACTCGGTTTGAGAAGATAATAAAAAAGCAAAAGTGAAAAGGCGAAATGCAAAATAAGAGTTTTTAATCTTTATTTTACCTTTAACCTTTTGCCTTTTTACTTTTCGCAGACTGCTTTGAGTCATTGTAAAACGTGTTCTCGCAAAGATTTTGTCGGCGGTTGCTGAACGTGACAGCGCACTTAAGCCCCGAACGAAAGAGAAACGGTCGCTAAATTTTTAAGTGTAAAAGCGGCAGGGCTTCACGGCACAGCACCTGTCGCTTTTTTTATTGAGGAAATGAAAGAATGACAAAAAAGAAATACTTGAAAGAATCAATTAAGCTCGGCGATAGCGAGCTGATTATTGAAACCGGAAGAGTTGCCAAACAAGCCGACGGCTCAGTTGTCGTCAGCTACGGCGAAACGATGGTTTTGGTAACCGCCGTCAGCGCCCGCACCGCAAAAGAAGGATTGGATTTCTTTCCTTTGACGGTTGAATACCGCGAATCAAGTTATGCCGCCGGTCGCATTCCGGGAAACTATTTTCGCCGCGAAGGACGCCCGAACGAAAAGGAAGTTTTGACCTGTCGTTTGATTGATCGTCCGGTTCGTCCGCTTTTTCCCGACAATTATCGTTTTGAAACGCAGATTGTCGGTTCGGTTCTCTCGGCGGACGACGAAAACGATCCGGACGTCATCGCGATTACCGGCGCGTCGTGCGCTTTATATCTGTCGGATATTCCGTTTGAAAATCCGATTGCCGCAGTTCGCATCGGTTTAATTGACGGAAAATATTTAATTAATCCGACTTACGACGAACGCCGCGAATCTTCACTGAATTTGGTGGTCGCTGGTACGGAAGAAGCCATCGTGATGGTGGAAGCCGAAGCGAGCGAAGTGGCGGAAAGCATTATGGTCGAAGCCTTAATGCTGGCGCACAAAGAAATCAAGCGTCTGTGTTTGTGGCAGAAAGAATTGTTCAAAGCGCTCGATATTCAAAAACGCGAGTTCGTTTCGCCGACGCTTGACGACGCAGTTCTGGGCGAAGTCGAACAGAATTACAGCGAAAAATTGCGCGCCGCACTGAATACGACCGGACAAGATAAATTGACGAGCTACGCGGCGATTGACGCGTTGAAGAAAGAAGTCGTCGAAAGCTATTCAGCCGAAGAACCGGAAAAACGACAGATGGCGGGCAAAGTATTCTCGCACCTGAAAGAAAAAATCTTTCGCGAAGATATTTTAGGCAATCGCCGCCGTCCGGACGGACGCAAGTTTTCGGAAATTCGTCCGATCACTTGCGAAGTCGGCTGGCTTCCGCGCGTGCACGGCTCGGCTTTGTTTACGCGCGGCGAAACGCAAGCGGTCGTTTCGACGACGCTCGGAACGAAAATGGACGAACAGTTCACCGACGATCTGGAAAAAGGCGAAGTGCGCAAACGCTTTATGCTGCATTATAATTTCCCGCCGTATTCGGTCGGCGAAACCGGACGCTTCGGCGGATCTTCGCGCCGCGAAATCGGACACGGAAATCTTGCGCGCCGCGCTCTGCAATACGTTTTGCCGGACGAAAGCGAATTTCCTTATACGCTCCGCATCGTTTCGGAAATTACGGAATCAAACGGTTCGAGTTCGATGGCGTCGGTTTGCGGCGGTTGTCTGAGCTTGATGGACGCGGGCGTTCCGATCAAAAAACCGGTTGCGGGAATGGCGATGGGCTTGGTAATGGAAGGCAATCGTTACGCGATTTTGTCGGATATTGCAGGCGCAGAAGATCACTACGGCGATATGGATTTCAAAGTGACCGGAACCGCTGACGGTATTACGGCGCTGCAGATGGACATTAAAATCGGCGGCATTAACGCGCAGATTTTGTCAGAAGCGCTCGAACAGGCGCGCAAAGGTCGGCTTCATATTTTAAATATTATGACGCAGGCGATTGATGCGCCGCGCGAAGAGCTTTCGCCGTATGCGCCGCGCATTATCACAATGACGATCAATCCGGACAAAATTCGCGAAGTTATCGGACCAGGCGGCAAAATGATTCGCTCGATTACCGAAGAAACCGGCGCGAAAATTGACATTGCCGACGACGGAACGATCAGCATCGCCACGAACGACGGCGATGCGGCGCAGGCGGCAGTTGATCGCATCAGAGCGATTACCGCCGAAGCGGAAATCGGTGAAACCTACCTCGGAACCGTCAATCGCATCGTGGATTTCGGCGCGTTCGTCGAAATTTTCCCGAACGTTGAAGGGCTGCTCCACATCTCTGAAATTTCCGACCGCCGCGTTCGCGACGTGCGCGACGAACTCAAAGAAGGACAGCAAATCATGGTCAAATGCATCGGTAAAGAAGGAAATAAAATAAAACTTTCCCGCAAAGCCGTTCTGCAAACCGAAAAAGCCGAAGGCGAAG
>SXVE01000380.1 GCA_005790265.1 Acidobacteriota bacterium
AAAACTTCGGCAAAAAAGCTGTTCCGCCGGTTTCATCAGCGAATTTCTGCATATTCGATTGTCCGAACTGGCTGATTTTATTGAGCTGATAAGAACTTCCCGCCGGATTGATCGAATAAAAAACCGTGTCGGCGTTTTGCAATGATCTGACGACTTTCGTTTGTTCAGCAATTTTTGCCGCGTCGCGCGCTCTAACACGAATTGTTTTTAATTCTTGTCCCTGAACCGAATCGATTAGCTTTCTCTCAGCGTTCCAAATTGCTCTGGTGATACCTTCACTATTTGTATCTTCGCCGTCAGAGATGATAACAATTACTTTTCTTCTACCTTGAGGCGCGTTTTTTTGTAAATAATTCGCTGCTGTCGTAACCGAATCATAAAAGGCGGTTCGCTCCTTGGTCGGCTGAACCAATTTAATGGCAATGGCTGATTTTTCCGCCGTTTCGCGCCCCTGAACTAAAATTGGTCGCTCGCCGACTGTAAAAATAGTTGCGCGATCTTCCGGTCGCATCACTTGCTGCAAAAATCTGGCGGCGGTTTCCTGTTCAAATTGAAACATCGCGTCGGTGCTTGCCGAAATATCGAAAAGCAAAACGATTTCGAGCGGCACTTTTTCGGCGTCGGACACGTTTTCGACTTGTTGATTTTTTCCTTCTTCAGAAACGCGGAAATCTTTGGCAGTCAAGCCGCTCACCGGCTGTCCATTCGTATCTGTTACCGAAACGGGCACGATGACTAAACGCGAATCCACTTTGATGATTTCGCCGTCGTCCGCCGTTGCGGGCGGCGTCGGTCGCGGAGTTTGAGCGAATGCGGGAGAGAGGAAAATCAAACTGAATAAAAATAAACCGGATAATTGCAGAATCTTGTTTTTCATAACTCCGTAAAACTCCTCAAAACGTATTTCATCATCGGGAAAATCTAAAGAGGGCAATCAAAACGGAAAACATAGAATGTCATTTTCCGCCTCGATGTGCCCTCAAATAAATCGAATTAGTTACTGATCGTTAGTTGCCGCCGACTGGCGAACTTCGACGTTTTGATTGACGCCGCGGCTCACGAGAAGTTTGACTTCGACGCGACGATTCTGTTCCCGACCTTCACGCGTGGTGTTGTCGGCAACCGCCTGTAATTCGCCGAAACCGTATGATTGTCCGATACGACGCAGCGGAACGTTGTGCGTTTCGACCAAATAATCAATGACCGCCTGCGCACGTTTCTGGCTCAACGCTTTATTGGCTTTAGCGCTTCCTTCCGCCGAAGCAAAACCGGTAATTTCAATCGTGTAGCCTTTCATCTGAATTGCCGCCGTCGCAACTTCGTCGAGCTGCTGTTTGGCTTCAGGCGAAAGAAGAGCACTGTTGACTTTGAAATTTACGCTGGCGGTTGACTGAACGACATAATCGTCAAGCGCTGCGATTCTCTGATTGGTTGCATTGACGCCCTCGATTGCGGCGTCCGCTGTGTCTTGAGCAGCTTTCGCGCCGCCGCGGGCAGCATTGGAAACCGCTACTAATTCGTCAATCTGCCCGGAAATGCGCTGGGCGTTTTGTTCGGCTTGATCAAGACGATCCTCGGCGGGAGTAACGCGAGCATCAATTGATTGAGCTACTTCCAAGTTGCTTTTATCAAAGCGAATTTTGTTGGCAGCTAAACTGCCGCCATTGTCGCCGCGACCTTCAACTTCGATGTTTAAGCCGCGCACGATTGAACTCGCCGCATAAGTGTTTCCGCCGAAAAACGCGTTGTTTTTGATGCTGGCGTTCGGCGCGATCATTACTTTCGTGTCAACGCCGGTCGTGTCGCGAACAACAAAACTCGTATCGTCTTTGGCAACAACGACACCTTTAATTTTGTATTTTTGTCCGGCAGTCAAGCTGCGAAGCTGTGCATCCTGAGCGACCACACTCGCTACGCCTAAAAATAAAGCAAGAGACAAAACTGAAATTTTTCTTAACATATATATTTTACTCCTAATTTTAGATTAAGATTTTCAATCTACAATTTTTGTACTACCGGGTTATGACGTTCGCACCTTCGCTCGGGTTGCTGGAAAAAACACTTTCTCGTCGTTTTCGGCGAATCGGTTTTTTTCAAATTGATTTGGCGCTGAATTCAATCCGGCAGTAATGTTTTAACGAATCCGTCTGTTACAACAACCGTGCCAACGGCTTGCGACGGAAACAATTGAGCGCAATTTAATACTTGAAAAGACAAAGGTTAGCAATCGGCGGAAGAAATTAAAGAAATTTTCCTTTGTTCTCAAAGCGGACAGTGTACCGAAAGTACAACTGTCCGCTTTTCATCCATCCACTGGGCAGTCATTCTAAAACGAAAACTGCGTGTTTTCAAGATATTCTTTCATTGAAGAAAGAAATCTCTCGGCATCTGCACCGTCAACGACGCGATGATCGTAAGTCAGCGCGAAATACGCCATCGAACGAATCGCAATCACGTCATCGCCTTCCGCCGTCGTCATCACTTTCGGACGCTTTTCGATAGTTCCGACGCACAGAATCGCAACTTGCGGCTGATTGATAATCGGTGTTCCAAATAATCCGCCGAAAACTCCCGGATTGGTAATCGTAAACGTTCCGCCCTGCACTTCATCGGGCGCCAGTTTTTTAGTGCGCGCTCGGTCGGCGAGATCATTTGCCGCGAGTGCCAAACCGGACAGCGAAAGCGTGTCCGCCCGCTTGATAACCGGAACGATTAATCCCCAGTCGAGCGCGACCGCCATTCCGAGATTGACATCGCCTTTATAAATTATTTGATCGCCTGAAACCTGCGAATTGACAATCGGAAAACGGCGCAAAGCACTCGTTACCGCTTGAAAAATAAACGGCATAAACGTCAATTTCGTGCCGTAGCGCGATTGAAATTCCGCTTTGTTTTTGTCGCGAAACTTGGCGACGTTAGTCATATCAAACTCGTAAACGCTGGTTACGTGCGCCGAAGTTTGTTTGGAGAACGTCATGTGCTCGGCGATTTTGCGGCGCATCACCGACATCGGTTCGACGCGATCGCCGACCGCAGCGGCAACCGGCGTCGGCGTTTTCGCAATTTGCGGAGCGGAGGTTGAAGCTGTTTGCGGCTGGCTCATCGGCGCCACTGCCGGAGCCGTCGGCGCGGCGCCTTTGCGCAGTAAATCCTGCGGACGCAGTGCCGCGCCGGATTCGATAAACGAAACAATGTCTTTTTTCGTGACCCGACCGCTCATGCCCGAACCCTCGATGCGCGAAATATCAATGCCGTGTTCTTTGGCGATGTTGCGCACGAGCGGACTCGATTTTGTTTTACGCAAATCGTCGAGCGACAAATCGCCGCCGTTGGCATTTCCGTTTGCGCTTCCGTTACTCTGCCCGTCTTCGACGGCATCGGGTCGCTGGTAATCGTAGCTTCTGCCTTCGGTTTCCTGAACATTCTGCGGCACTGAATCAGCGACCGATTGCGCGGTTGCGGTTTGCACGGAAACATCCGCACCGGTTGCCGCCGCGGTCGTTTCGACGGCTTGATTTTGTGCTGAAGACGATGCGGCAGTTGCGCCTTCCGCTCCGACCAAACCGACGATTGAGCCGACTTCGACCGTTTCGCCTTCGTTGGCGCGAATTTCGAGCAGCACGCCCGCCGTTGGAGACGGAACTTCGGCGTCAACTTTATCGGTGGAAATCTCGAGCAACGGCTCGTCTTTTTCGATTTTATCGCCGACGGCTTTCAGCCATTTGGAAACCGTTCCCTCGGTAATTGATTCGCCCATTTGCGGCATCACGACTTCCGTCGCTTCTCCGGTCGAAGAAGCTGCGGCGTTTTGCGCATCCGGTTTGTTCGCCGAATCGTTCGCCGCAATCGCCTGATTTTCAGCGACAGCCGGTTCGCTCTCGTTTTTTTCAGCAACCGGCACCGCGGCTTTTTCGACAACCGGCGCAGCGATTGGGGCTGGTTCAGTCGTCTGATTCTCTGCCGCCGGTGCCGAACCGTTCGACGAAGTTTCGCCTGCTTCGCCGACAATCGCGACGACGGCACCGACTTCGACCGTTTCGCCTTCCTGATTACGAATTTCCAACAAAACACCGGCTCCCGGACTCGGAACTTCGGCGTCAACTTTATCGGTGGAAATCTCGAGCAACGGCTCGTCTTTTTCGATTTTATCGCCGACGGCTTTCAGCCATTTGGAAACCGTTCCCTCGGTAATTGATTCGCCCATTTGCGGCATCACGACTTCTACGCTCATAAATTCTCCGTTATTAAATTATTGTTGAATAAAATTATCAAAAAGATAGAATACAAGAAAATCGCCCGAAATGTGAAAAGTAGAAACGAAAGATTGCCGCGAGCAATCGCCGTTCGCACGAAAATCCGGTCGCGTTAAATCAGAACAATCCCCGTTTCCGCACGATTTCCCGCCGTCTGAAGTTTGTAAAACGGCGATAAAGGCAGCATTAGGAAATTTTATCTTTTGATAAGAAAAGCGCGGCTGAGAATTGAGAGAAACCGCCAGTTGACAACGATTTAACGCGGGCGTTTAGAGAATTTGTTTGCATTTAATGATGCTGATCGAAACTAGCGAGCGAAAAGCGTTTTTGATTCAATTTGAGCGATTATCTCCGCGATATTGCCGAGCGATTCGGTCAGTAATATTTTTTCGCCGCTTTGTTTAACGATCTCGCCGCCGATTTTCGTCCCGTTTTTTTCCTGCGCTCTGACGCTGCTGATTTCGCTCCACAAACAAGTTTTTTTGCGGTAAACGAAGCCGTGATCGTAGATTTTCAACTCGTTTTTCCGCTGCGTAATCCAGCCGAACAGCGTGAATAACTGCACAATCAAAAATGCGGTGGCGAGAATAAAATAGCCAATATTCTGCCGCAAGGAAAAAGCGATGAGCATCGCGAGAAAAAAGATAAAGGAAACGACGGCGATAATCGCCGCACGCTGCAAAAGCGCGGGCGAAGTTCCGTAAACGGCGCGCAGTCTGCCGAGAGTTGTTGTGTTTTCCGACATCGAAACTAAACGAAGAAATATTATGGATGAGCTTGCACCGGACGAATCACGCGCTGAATTTCGCTCTAAACTTTGAGAACGATAATCTTTCCAGGCTAACTTTTTTGCAGCGAAGATTCTTTGCGCGCGTCGCTTTTTTTAATCATTTCAAGACGATTGCCGCGTTCGTTGTAGCGCACTTCGTCCATAATATTGTAGATAAAAAGCACGCCGCGTCCCGATGTTTTAAATAGATTTTCCGGATTGCGCGGATCGGGAATCGAACCGACGTCAAAACCTTCGCCTTCGTCTTCAATCGTAAAACGCGCTTCTTTGGTTGAAACTTCCGCCGTTACTCGCACGGTTTTGTTCGCGTCAAATTTGTTGCCGTGTTTGACGGCGTTAACGAACGCTTCGTCGAGCGCGATAAAAAGATTGGAACTGTCCGGATTAATCACGCCGACTTTTTCCGCGCGTTTCATTAAATATTCGAGAATCGAATGCATCAGCGAAATCGCGCTCGGAAAAACGAACTCAATTTTTTCCCGAATTTGCTGCACCGCCTGCATTTTGTCAACGAACTGCGCTTTGTAATTAAGCACCGTTTCAAAAATATGTTTCAGCTCGGTTTCATCAAATTCGTCGCGGCGAAAATTCGTCGCGCAAACCTTGAATGCTTTGACGTGGCTGCGATTGAAAACGCTTTCGTCGGCTTCGGGCAGACAACTTTCGTCGGTTTCCGGCAAACCGTTGCGCGGAAACGCTTTGTCGCCGTCGAGATCGGAAATAACGACATCAAACGTGTTGGTTTCATCAAGTTCGACGGCTTCATCGCGGCTTTCGGTGGTTTTAACAAAATAACCGCTTTTGCTGAAAACTTCCTCAAGCGCGCTGCTCAAGTCGTCGTGGTCGTCAACAATTAAAATTCGTCTTTGCATTCACACCTTCCAAATTTGCGGTTAAAGAGCCGGATTTCCATAAGAATAAACGATTAAATGAATTGGTTTGTTGCACATCATAACTTAAATTGGTAGAAATTTTCTAATAATGCCAAAGCAAATACCAGAAACGGGCGAAGAAGTTTACCGGCACGCGCCGCTCGAACGTTATTCGCGGCGCGAACGAACGATTATTCGTCTCGCTGATCTGATGTTTTATGTGCTGATCGGTTTGATCGGAAAAACGATTCGCTTCGAGCGCGACGGCTGGGAAAACTTTGAAGCCATCGAACGAAGCGGCAAACAGCCGATTTACGCATTTTGGCACAATCGCATTTTTCTCGCTACATATTATTTTAAAAATCGCGGAATCGTCGTGATTACTTCGCAGAGTTTTGACGGCGAATACATCGCTCGTTTTATTCAGCGCTTCGGTTTCGGCGCGGTGCGCGGCAGCTCGACGCGCGGCGGCATCGGCGCGCTGATTGAAATGATTCGCTTGATGAAAAAAGGTTTGCCGATGGGATTTTCCGTTGACGGACCGAAAGGTCCGAAATACGTTGCCAAAACCGGCGCGTGTCTGCTGGCGAAAAAAACCGGAAATCCGATTATGCCTTTTATGGTCGAAGCCGAAAAATACTGGACGATCAAAAGCTGGGATCATCTGCAAATTCCCAAACCGTTCAGCCGCGCGCGCGTTTATATTGCCGAATCCTTCACGGTCGAAAAATCCGCGAGCGACGCCGAAATCGAACGAGCGCGCGATATTTTGCAGGCGAAACTCGATGATCTGGTCGAACGCGGCAATTTGTGGCGCACGAATCAACACTAATGAAAAATTAAACGGCGAGTTTGAACTTTCATGAAAGCTCAAAAATTAAAGATATTTACCCGCGAAATTCACGAAAAATACAAAAAAATCAAACCGAGAGTTTTTTAATTTTTCGTTCAAGCTCGTGAATTTCGCGGGCGAAAAAGTTTTTCACGCAAAGTTTTCCGCCCGCACATCGCGCAGCGAATCGTTTTCCGCGTCCGCCGATTCGCCTAAAAATGCGGCGGACATCAGCACAAACGCGATCCACACGGCGTCCGCCAAAAATAAATGAATGAGCTGCATCACAATCGGCGCGAGCGTCAAAAGCGTAACCGCGCCCGAAGCGAATTGAATAAGAATCAAAAATGACAGAACATTCGCCCACCGATTAACCGAAGCGTCATTTTTCGCGCGGGCTCTCATCCAACCCGCCAAAAACAAAAGAAAAACGCCGACGGCAACTGATAAAATCGGATGACTGATGCGCAGGCGAAGCAGCAAATGCGACGTGGCGGAAAAATCTTTCGCAACGCCTTCGGCAATCGTTGCTGACGGAAACAACATACTGCTCAGCGCGGCAATCGAGCCGGTCATTCCGATTAAAACCATTCCGCCGACGCCCAAACCGAGCAGCAAAAGGATTTTCGGCGAAACTCTAAAATTCAATTTTTTTCCGCCGCTCGCAAACCACGCCGTCAGAGTGAGAAATGTCAACAAAATCAAAGTGTTGATTAAATGCGCCGCCATCCAAACGGGGCGCATCGGCGTCAAATTTTCCGCCGTGTTTCCGGTCAAAACCAATCCCGCGCCGAGCAAACCTTCGATGATAATAAAAACAAATGAAGCGACGGCGGTTTTCAGAATGTGTTTCGCGCCGTTGTTTTTTTTGAAATACCAGACGACGAAAATCCACACGAGCAAAATTATGACAAAAATTCCCGCCAAACTGCTCGTGATGCGGTGCGAAAATTCGATCACGGTTTTCAGTTCGGGCGCGGACGGCACGACTTCGCCGTGACAAGTCAGCCAATGCTGCCCGCAGCCGTCGCCGGATTTCGATGCGCGCAGAAAAACGCCCCACAAGATGACGACGATATTGTAAGCCAAAACGAACCACGCGTATTTGGCGAATTTCGATAATTTTAATTCCGCGTTCATTTTTGATAAATTCAGTTTGCAGGCTGATTTTTTAAGAGTATCACTGAAAATTATAATCGGAAACGAGTCGTCGTATTAGAAAAACTTAATGGAAATCGAACATTTTTTTACTTGCCCGTATTGCTGGGAAGAAATTTCCTTTGTTCTCGATTTATCAATCGCCGAACAAAGTTATATCGAGGACTGCGAAGTCTGCTGTCGCCCGATTCAGATTTTTTATACGGCGAGCGATTCTGAACTCGAAGATTTTCAGGCGGAGAGCATCGAAAATTAAACAGCTAATATGTTGACAGCTAATTTTTCCAAAATTTCCCGGCGATGGTAAAAGAACGAATTGACAAATTGCTGGTTGAATACGGACTTGCCGATTCCCGCACGAAAGCGCAGGCGCTCGTGATGGCGGGAGTAGTTTTAGCGAACGAAAAACGCGTCGAAAAGCCGTCAGAAACTTTTACCAAAGAAGCGTCAATCAGAATTAAAGGAC
>SXVE01000039.1 GCA_005790265.1 Acidobacteriota bacterium
AGCGAAACGGGCGCGGCGGGCAGCGCTTTGTAATCGCGCGAAACGGGCGCGGCAATTTGCGCTTCAGGCGCGGCGTGTTGAAACGGCTGAATCTTACTGGCGTCGGTAAAATCAAACGGCTGAATTTCGTGCGCGCTTTCGGACGGCTCGTACTCAATTATTTCCTCGATTTGAATGTGCTGTACGATTTGTTCTTCGACAACAAACGCCGTTTCCGCCATTTTGCGAATTTCGGGCAGAAAACGGTAACCGAGTTTCGGCAGCGTTTCGATAATTTTCGCGTCCGATTGCGCGGCGAGTTTTTTGCGCAGCCACGAAATGTTGCGTGTCAGCGTCGCTTCTTCGACAAACGTATCTTTCCAAACCGTGTCGAGCAGTTTGTCTTTTTCGACGACGCGACCGGCGTTTTCGATGAGCAAAAGCAGCACTTCATATTCCTTCGGCGTCAACGAAACGATGTCGTCGCCGCGCGTCAAGCGACGTTTTTTAACATCAAGCCGAAACCCATCGAAATCGTAAAACTCGTGTGTTTGCTTAAGTTTAGCACTATCCGAAATTTTATCCGAAAAATTTTCCGACATTTTATCAGGACTTTTGGGGAATAAGGTGTATAAATTTAACCTGCGCGCCGAAGTTTAATGCCCCGGCGCTCTCAAGTTTACCCGAAAAAACAATGAAAATCACACGCAGGACGAACGTGTCGGTGCGAACCGAACGAAAGTTCGTCGTTCGCCGTCAGATTTCGGAACAATTGATTTCGTGCGAAAAATGCCGCGAACAAATGATTTCGGCGCAATTTTCCGCCGACTTTTTCGGCGTCAGCAGCCGTATGATTTATCGTCTGATCGAAAGCAGTGAAATTCATTTTGCGGAAACCGACGCCAACGAAATTTACGTCTGTCCGGTTTCCGTTGAACAAGCTTTGAAAACAATTTGACGGCAATCACCCGTCGAGACTGAATTCAAGAAATTATTTGAAAATTTATATAAGGTAGGATTAAAATTTAATGAACACAATTAACTGTCTGACAAGACTTTTCGCGTTCACCATTTTGTTGGCAGCCGTTTTTATTGCCGGAGTTTCTAATGCCGACGCCGCGAAAGGCAAAAAGAGTGTTATGAAACCGACACAGAAAAAACTCTGGCAGCAGATTGACGAAAGCAACCTGCGAACGAGTAATCTACGCGCCTCTCTGTCCGACAAAGTTCCGGTTTACAGTTTGAATCGAGCGATGTTGAACAACATTCTCGACGGCGCGCCGATTGAATTTTCGGAAGCGGCGCAAAAGAGTGTGGTTGTTTTGGAAGTTCCGACGCCCGATGGAAATATCGTGCGTTTCCGCATCGAAGAATCGCCGATGCTCGCTCCCGAAGTCGCCGCGCAGTTTCCGACTTGGAAGCAGTATTCCGGTCAGGGAATAGACGACCCGACGGCAACCGCCCGTTTCGATACGAACGCCAACGGCTTTCACGGCTACATCATCAGCGCGAAAGGCACTTTCCTGATTGACCCGTATTCGCTGACCGACCAGAAAAATTATATCGTTTATTACAAAGGCGATCTGGGCGGCACTCCGCAATCGTTTTCCTGCAAAGTCAGCGGCGGCGGCAAAATAGACGAAACGGACGTATCGTTTAGGAGCGCCGCGCCTCAGGCATTCAGCAACGGAACGCAGCTCAGAACTTACCGGCTCGCCGTTTCCGCGACTAAAGAATACACCAATTTTTTCGGCGGCAATCAGACGACTGCGTTCGCCGCAGTGCAAACCACCGTTAACCGAATGATCGGTATTTACCGGCGCGAACTGGCGACGACTTTCACACTCGTCAGCGACCTGAGAACGATTTTCACCAATGCCAACGACGGCGGATTTAACAACACCAGCGCGCAGGCTTTGACCCGCAATCAAGTGGTGATGGACGCGACCTACGGCAATACCGCTTACGACATCGGTCACGTTTTCTCGGTTACTCCGAATCCGGACGGACTCGCCAGCAGCCCGAGTCTCTGCATCAACAACGGTAAAGCCGGAGGTTTTACCGGCGCGCCGAATCCGCAGGGCGACGGTTATGACGTTGATTACGTGGCGCACGAAATCGGTCATCAGTTCGGTATGAGCCACACCTTTAATAATGACGCCGACGGTTCGTGCAGCACCCGCTCGGCAGATTCGGCGTATGAACCGGCGAGCGGCGTCACGATTATGGGTTACGCCGGAATTTGCACTCCGCGCAATTTAGCCGAAAATTCAATCGAGTATTTTAATCTCCGCAGCTTCGACCAATCGCTCAAATGGTTTCAGGACATCGAGAACGGAACATACGGAGGCATTGACCAGACTTGCGGAACTCCGACAGCAAACGGCAACATCGCGCCAACCGTCACTTCGCCCGGCAATTTCACGATTCCGAAATTAACGCCGTTCACGCTGACGGCGGCGGCGACTGACCCGAACGGCGACTCGCTGACTTACCTGTGGGAAGAGTTCGATCTCGGAGGCGCAACGCGCAACGGCGGCGCGGTTGATTCGGACAACGACGGCACAGCACGTCCGATTTTCCGCGCCTACAATCCGACGACCGGCGGCGCACGCACTTTTCCGTCGCTTTATTACATACTGAATCCGCAAAATAACGATCCGAGTGCTGATGTCAACGGCGTACGCGGCAACCAGCCGACACTGACTTACACGGGAACGCTGCCGTTTGCGCCGACGAGCGGTTCGACCAACGGATACGTCTGCAAAGCGGGCGAAACCTGCGCGCGCGGCGAACGTTTGCCGACAATTGATCGCGCGATGACTTTCCGCACAACGGTACGCGACAACCGTGCGGGCGGCGGCGGCATCGCCGATGCTCAATCAACCGTGACCGTCGCCGCCGGTGCCGGACCGTTTCAGATTACGACGCAAAACTCGAATGTCGTCCTGACGCTTTCCGACAATTTGACCGCGCCCGAAGCGACGTGGCAAGCCGGAACGACGCAAACCGTCACATGGGACGTTGCCAACACGAATGCCGCGCCGATCAATGCGGCAAACGTCAACATTCTGCTTTCGACCGACGGCGGATTAACTTTCCCGATTACGATTCTCGCCAACACGCCGAATGACGGAACGCAGGCGATCACCGTTCCGAATAATCCGACGCAAACGGCGCGCATCAAAGTCGAAGCCGTCGGCAACGTTTTCTTTGACATCAACAACGTCGATTTCGCCATTCTCGCGCCGACCGCCGCGCCCGCTTCGATTTCCGGTCGCGTCGTTTCCCGGCTCGGCAGAGGAATTTCCGGCGCTTTCGTCACGCTGACCGATCAGAATGGTGCCGTCCGCACGGCGCGAACAAACGGATTCGGTTATTACCGTTTCGACGGCATAGCCGCCGGTGAAAATTACGTCGTCGGAGCATCGCATAAACGATACGCGTTTTCGCCGCAGACGATTTCAGTCAATGAAAACATCAGCGGACTTGAATTAATCGCCGAAAACTAAAGGTCGAACGGTTAAGGCTTTAAAGAAAAGAGAGAAATCATAAAGTTTATGATTTCTCTCTTTTTCCCTTTAAATCAACTGATTAAATCAACTGACAAAACACGCGTCGGTGAATTTGATTTTTTCACCACGAATTTTGATGAACGAGTTCGGCGAGCGGAAGCCGCGTTTTCGTCCGCGCTGAATTGTCGGCGTAACCGACGGGAACAATCAGGATGACGGCTTGCTCTTTTGGAATTCCGAGCGCTTTCCGCACGGCGCGTTCGCTAAAACCTTCCATCGGACACGTCGCGAGTCCGGCGACTTCGGCGGCGAGCAGAAATGTCTGCGCAGCGATTGAAACCTGTTTCGCCAGCCAGTAATCGCGGTGAACGGCTTGCAGTTTCGGGATCGGCGTAAAAATGCCGCCGATTTTTTCGATCAAAAATTTCAGCAAAAACTCGATTCCCAGAAAGCCGCGATTAAATGAAAGCGGCACGTTTTTTCGCAGCAGATTTTCGTACTCCCGATTGTTGGCGCGGGCTTCGCGATCCTGCCGCAGAGTTTTTTCAAAGTGATGTTCGACGACGTTGCGGTCGCCCGTGAAAACGACGGTCGCGGCGGCTTCTAAAATCTGCGCCTGTTTCATACACGCCGGATAAAGTTTTTCTTTTAATTTTTGATCGGTGACGACGACGAAGTTCGTCGGCTGAAGATTAAACGCGCTCGGCGACCAGCGCGCCGCTTCGAGCAGCTTATCGAGCAGTTCGGGCGCGACCGGCTGATTATCGAAATGTCTGGTCGAGCGTCGCGCGCGAACGATTTCCGTGAATTGATCGAGACTTAAATTCATTTTCGTTACCTCGCAGTAATCGGTTGGCGGAAAACGCTTTCGTTTTGCGTCTTCAAAATGGCTTAAAAGTGCGCGCTTCCGCCGAAAGTCAAAAATTAAATCTTAAAACGGGTGAATTTCAGTGCGGCTCACTGCGAAAGCCACGATTCCGATGACTGCCGCCGCGATTCCGACGCCGATTAAAACTTTTGTCGTGGTTGAGAACTTGCTGCCCTGCGCTTTTTGTTTTTGATATTCGGCGCGCGAATAAGCTGATTTTTCAATTTTGCTTAAAGAATCTTTTTCAGTTTTGAATGAGCCGCTGAAATCTTTCTTCTCAATTTTCTTTTTCTCCTTTACTACCGCTGTTTTCTCTTCGTTTTCGTTTCCTGTCCCGCGCGCGAAAGCGTTTACTCCGGAAACTGCCGTAAAAATAAAAATTCCCAAAAAAGCCGATAAAATCTTTTTCAACATAATAATTTCCTCCACCGATATTTTTCAGTTTCGAGCGTTTTTATCGCTCATTAACCAACGCGCAATTCGAGCGGAAAAAGTTTCGCCGCACGGTGCCGCTTGTCATAAAAATCCGAAGACTTGCTATAATCTCAACGTATTTTGAGAAAACGAAAAAATTATGACGACAGATTTCCTGACCGGCACGGTCAAAGGACCGGGCGAGCAGCCGCACGAATACCTTTTTATCACGAAAGACAACAAAAAAACGCGCATCGGCGAATTCGTTTATTACCGCGCCGACGTCGGCGACGAACAGCGCCAGATTGTCGGCACAATCAAATCGCGCAAGCTCGTGCGCAATTTGCCGGACGTGTTTCTGTCCGATCCGAACACCCCGCCGAGTTTGGTTTCCTCATTGATCGGACTCGACGGCGACGGCTGCGAGATTTACGAAATTACGGTCGAGACAATTGGTTATTTCTCGCGCAAATTGAAAGATTTCGTCAATCCGCGCATTCCGCCGAATCCGGGCGACGCGATTTATTTAGCTTCGTCGGAAACGCTCGCCGAAATGCTTTCGCCGCGAACGCAGCAGCAAACCGGCGCGGCGCACATCGGTTCGCTTTTGACGCGCGAAGCGGGCGAAGTTCCGGTCGTGTTGTCGGTTAAAGACGTTGTTTCGACGCATTTAGCAATCTTAGCTTCGACCGGTTCGGGAAAATCTTATACAGCGGGCGTCATCGTCGAAGAATTGATGCAGCCGCACAACGGCGCGGCGGTCTTGATCGTTGATCCGCACGGAGAATATCACACGATGCAGTCAATTCACGGACACGAAAAATTCGTGCGCGGCAATTACCAGCCGGAAGTTAAAATTTATACTCCCGACAAAATCAAAGTGCGTTTTTCCACTCTCACTGAAGCCGACGTGAAATATCTATTGCCTGAAGGCACTTCGGACAAAATGGCGCATTTTCTCTCGCAGGCGTTTCGCAGTTTGAATGAAAGATTAAAAGCCGAACGGCGGCAGGATTACGCTTACGCTTACCACGATTTGCGCGACGAAGTGAACAAACAAAAATTCGGCGACGAGAAAAAAGGTTCGGGCGACGGCGGCAACGTCTCTTCGATTGACGGCTTGCTGTGGCGAATGGATTCGCGTTTCGACCGACCGGATACGATTTTTTCATCGAGCGAGCAAATCGAACTCAACGAGCTTTTTCGTCCCGGACGCTGCACGATTTTGCAGTTATCCGACATCGAACAGCACGAACAGCAAGTTATCGTCGGCACTCTACTGCGCCGCATCAACAAAGCGAGAATGATGGCGACGCGCGGCGAAACGCCGAAAGAACGCGGCGATCTCGTCAATTACCCGGTCTTCACATTATTGGAAGAAGCGCATCGTTTCGCGCCCGCCGGTGCGTCGGTCGTTTCGACCAACATTTTGAAACAAATTTTGTCCGAAGGCAGAAAATTCGGCGTCGGCATCGGTTTAATCACGCAGCGACCGGGCAAACTCGACCAAGACGTTCTCTCGCAATGTATGACGCAAATCATCATGCGCATCGTCAACCCGATTGACCAGCAAACCGTCGCCCAATCGGTCGAAGGCGCCGGACGCGCGATGCTCGCCGAACTTCCCGCGCTCACCAAAGGTCAAGCCGTCATCTCCGGCGTCGGCATCAACACGCCCGTCATGTGCCGCATTCGCCCGCGCATCACCGAACACGGCGGCGAAACCTTCGACGCACCGACCGAATGGATGAAATACCACTCGCCCGAATCAAAAGACAAACGCGAAATGGACGACGCGCCTTATCTGCCGCCGAGTTCGGATAAAAAGCCGGAAAAGATTGGAAATATCAGAATTTAGCCAAACATTTTTGAATTTTCAGTGTTAATCAAAAAAGCATCGCATTTGAATTCAAATGCGATGCTTTTTTGATTATGAACAGCGGAAATTTCCGCTGCCGGTTGATTTACGGTTGTGCGACAAAATTTACTTCGCTGAGATTTTCCATCGGGGAAATCAACTGCGGAGCGAATGTTATCTGTTTGGCGGTGACCGAAGCGGTGTAGGATTTGCCGATTTCGAGGTTATCGAAGCGGTAGAACCCGAACGCGTTGGTGCGAGCGATGCGCGTGTTGCCGTCGCCGTCGGTCAGCTGAACGGTCGCGCGCGCGACGCCCGTGTTTTTCGCCGTCAACACTCTGCCGGAGATGAACACGTTTGCCGCCGTCGGAGCCAGCTGCGGACCGAGCGTGCCGAACGGTCGGTTGGTAATTCCCGTAAACGAGATATTATCAACTTGCCAGCCTGCGGCGCCGACCGCATTGTCGGTTCCGAGACGGAAACGAACTTTAATCGTCGTGCCGGGCGGAAGTGCCGCCAGATTTGCCGGTGGCGTAATCACCGTATGAATCGTGCCCGCGCTTGCTTTGACGAACGCCTTGCGACCAGCAAGCGGATTGGCATTTTCCGCGTAAGTAATCAGCGTTCCGTTGTAAACTGACGGATTAATGTCCGTCCACGCGCCGCCGTCAACGCTCATTTCAACAACGCCGCCGTCGTAATCGCCGCTGGCATCGGTTTCAAAACCGAAACTGTGATCGAATTCCATCGTGAACGTTCCGCTGTCGCCGATGATTAAATTGGGCGACACCAGATACTGATCCGACGCAAAACCGACATCGGCTCCGAACCAGAGCTGATTGGTGAAACCGCCGCCCGGTCTGACGCGTCTCCATTCGCCGTCATTGGAAGTAAGCGCCGGATTGCCGCCGACTGTCCATGCCGTTGATTCGGTTTCGACCGTATCAGTCGCCGATGTGCCGCCGTTATCGCTGGCATTTAAGCGAACTGCCAAAGTTCCGGGCGCCGGCGAACCGTAGGTAATCGCCGAATCGCTCAGAGTAATCGTGAACTTCACCGTTTCAATATTGGTCATTCCGTTTGCCGCGACTTTCAGCGAACCGCCAACAGCTGCGCCGAACGGATTTGAATTGCCGAGATTAACCGTTGCGCCGCTGGGGAAACTGACGTGCGGATTATCGCTTGAAACAATAGCAAGCGAGTTGTTGAGCGAGACGAAGCCGGTGTTTTTAACCGTGAAATTCAGAGTTGCCGTTTCGCCGTTGTCGAGATAAAGGTCTTTATCTCCGGTATCGGTGACAAGCGCTGCGCGGACGAACGTCAGATCGCCGCCCTGGTTGTTGCTTTCAATCGCGCCGACGTTGTTGGT
Source organism: Acidobacteriota bacterium (assembly GCA_005790265.1). Classification (GTDB taxonomy): domain Bacteria; phylum Acidobacteriota; class Blastocatellia; order Pyrinomonadales; family Pyrinomonadaceae; genus SXVE01. Next base: position 8,004 of record SXVE01000039.1, read on the forward strand.
CGAAGCGCGGTCGGGCGCGACGGCTCCGACGCCGATTCCGCGTTTGGCAAACGCTTTGCCGAAACGAATTCCGTCCGCCGGGTCGCTGGCGAAAGCCGCCGCGAGCATGGCATTGCGCGCTTCGACAAAAGTCGGACTGTTCGGCGTCGCTTTATACGCTGCGACGAGATAGTATTTCATTCTGTCCTGCGCTTCCACAAACGGATGGGCGTTGAGCAGCGAAGCGTAACATTCCCACAGCATCGTCGTCCATATTTCGCCCGTGTTATGAACTTCGGAGTTGGCGCCGCCGCTTCTGATCGGCGCGGTCGTCGGCAGAGCGACGCCGTCGGAAATATGTTTGAAGGTCAGCGCATTTTTGGTCATATCGGTCGAATACGGCGTGCGGCGAATGCCGTAATAATAACTCTGATTTTCGCCGTTGCCCGTCGCATAACCAGCCATTCCGTAGATGCCTCGCCAATTTGCATTGCCGGGAATTAGAATGTCCTCTTCTCTGACGGTCAGCAGCATTGATGTGAAATCGCCCCAGCCTTCGCCCATTCCGGTGCCCTGCTGATTAACCAAACCGTTGGAATTACCGATCAGACGATTGCTGATGTAATGTCCCCATTCGTGCGCGACAATCTGATTGTCAATCGTGCCGTCCAAATCGCCCGGATTTGCTCCGCGCAGCATCCGAACATTAAGCGCGCCGTTTGACAAAGCGTTTTTAAAGCTGTTGCCGTCATCGAGCGTGACGCGCAGTGTCGGAATAGTCACCGTCGCTGACGTTCCGCCCATTCCGGCAACTGCTCCGGCGACGTTATCTGCAATAATGACGCCGATGGCTCCGGCATTCTGCGCGTTCATCACTTTAGTAACGAAATCGCACGTTCCGCGATCAGCCAGCACGATTTTTCCGACTGCCGCTGCGCCGTTGGTCAGCGCCTGGCAAGCGTCGGTCGTCGTTGCGGCACCGTCGTTAGCGAGAACGACATCGCCGGTGATGTCAAAAGTCTGCGGTCCGAAAGAAGTCGAAACACCGACGTCTTTTTTCCCGGCAATGCCGGCAGGACTATTAACAGTTAAAGATGATTCGGCAACGCCATTGAAAAGATACATTTGCATGCGGGGCGATGCGCCGTCGGACGGCGTGGACATATTGGCGTTGTTGCGTCCCGAATAATCCTGCGCTTCGGCGCGCATTCGGTCGCCGCCCGCTCCGCCGCGCCCGTAGTTGTCGGCTTGCGCGTTTCCGGCGGCTTCGTTAAAACCGGAATCATAAAACCAGTCGTGCAGAAAGTTGACGTTGTAAAACAACTGCGCCACCGCCATATTGCGCTGTCCGGGTTCGGTGCGCGGCAGAGTTGAATTAAAACTGTAATCGAAAACGCCCGGCGCGGTTACAGCGGCGCGAAAATCGCCCGCGTTGAAACCGTCGGGCGCGACAGCGTCAACATACGCGTCAGCATTGTTGCCGGTCGTAACAGTGGCGCCGTCGGGCAGCCACGCGTCGTTACGGCTGAACGGATAGCTTTGCAGCGTCACAAGATTCTGCGCGGCATACGGCGGTCGGAAACCGCTCGGCGCGCTCGTCGGATACGGTGCGGCTTCGTTGCCCTGCGGTCCGTCAAACGGACGCTTATTCGTCGAATCAGCCCAGACGCGATACGAAAACTCCGCGTGCGCCGTTAGATTATTGCGAAACAAAACCGCTCCGTCAGCGGCTGAAATGACATACGAATAATAGAGATTTTCCGCATCGCCTTTTTCGCCTTTTTCGTCGCCGATTACGTTTGCTTCGACATAGTAAGCCGGCACAAACCCGTCGGCGAGATGAAAGTAAACTTTCTTGACGCGCAGCGGCGAATCGGCGGCAAATGAAAATCCGGTCAATCCGTTGCTGTCGGCTTGATAAGTCGTGTATTTATCCTGCGGTCTGGCGGCGGCGGCTTTATTTTCCGCATTCGCCTGCAAAAACGCGGAATTAAATCCGCTGCCGGTCAAATCTTCGACCGCTTTCACAATCGCGTCTTCGGGCGCGAGCGAAAAAGTGCGGACGGCGGCGGAATCTTCGTCCGCGCCCGTTCCGGTCAAATAACCCGACAGCGCGATTGGTTCGAGATTGCGGTTCATCACGACTTTCAATTCATCGCGAAAAACTTCAACGCCGTCAATATTTTGTTTGAATTTAACGATGATCGCGCCTTTTCCCGTATCGTGAACGGCGGCAACTTCCGCATTCAACAAATCTTTTTTCGTCAGGCGATACTGCGCGGCATATTCGCCGACAATCGCTCTGGCAGATTTCGCTAAATCCTGCGCGGCAAACGATTTGTTTTGCGGCGCGGCGCTTTTTGCCGTTTCGCGTTCGTTGAGCCAGAAAAACGTCGGCACATCGAGGCGCGATTCGTATTGGTTCATCGCTTCGCCGACGCTCGGCGCTTGTTCTGCCGCCGATTTCGTCCGGCTGCGCGGAGCCGCGAGCGCGAAAGCATCATAATTTTCCGGACCTTGCTTTTTAGAGTCCTGATTTGACGGACGAGCTTTCGCCGCATCCTGATCGGCGAAAGCGCCACTCTTGAATGGGAAAAGCAAAACGAGTGCTGTTGTGCACAGCAGAATTCCTCCGAACAGAAGAAATCCGTATTTACGCATATTCATTTTTTAATTCTCTTTTAGGGTGATTTGGGATTTGCAGACGGGTCGCGATTCTCTTAATCTGTTTAGATTTAAAAACTTAAAACCGCTACAGTTGCCGAGCATTATATCGCAACCGGACGAGTTTAGCCAAGCTCATCTAACATAATTAATAGAAATTTCGCCAGAATTTGCCGGCATCAATATATCATTGAAATATTCGGAAGGATTTTGAAACATCATTTGACGTAAAACATTCGGCGCTCAATCAAGCGCTGGCGATTGCCGATTTTTTCCCAAACTATCGGCATAATTGTTTTGTGCGGTTTCGTTTGCCGAAATGCTAAGATAGTTTTCAATGACCAGCTGGATAATGAGTTTAATCGGTTCGCTCGGCTATTTCGGCATCGTTCTTTTGATGTTCGTCGAAAATGTTTTCCCGCCGATTCCCTCGGAATTTATTATGCCGCTCGCCGGTTTTATGGTGACGAAAAACCAATTTACGATGATCGGCATCATCGCGGCGGGCACTATCGGATCGGTTCTCGGCGCGCTTCCGCTTTATTATCTCGGCGCCAAGCTCGGCGAAAAACGTCTGAAAACATTTGCCGAACGACACGGCAAATGGCTGACGCTTTCGTGCGACGACATTGACCGCGCCAATCGCTGGTTTGATCGTCACGGCGCGAAAGCCGTTTTATTCTGCCGTCTCGTTCCGGGAATCCGCTCGTTTATTTCGATTCCGGCAGGAATTAATCGAATGAATCTCGTTTCGTTCCTTTTTTTCACGCTGCTCGGTTCGGCAATCTGGACGAGCATTCTCGCTTACACCGGTTATGTTCTCGGCAGTAATTTTCGCGAAATTGAAGAATATCTCGACATTGCGACGTATTTGATTTTCGGCTCGATCATCGTTTTATACGTCTGGCGCATCATCAAAGGCAGCGGCACAAAATCTTCGGCAGCCGCCGAGTAACTTTTAGAAAAGCTTACGGCAAAACGATTTCCGGCGACGGTTTGAGTTTGATCTGATAAAGGTCTTTCGCCGTCGAATCGGCTAAATCGCGCCGCACGAGCAAAACCAGATCAACGCCCGGTCGCAGCGGATATTCGCCCGCCATTTTGTAATGCGCCGAATAACGCGAAATGACTTCGGCATCCTGATCGGTCTTTTTCGCGACGATCATTTCCGACGAGTTGGAATCAACCGGCTGACCGTGAAAAATCGCGTTTTTGTAATCGTTCAGATACCACGGCATTGACCAGTAATCGGGCGAAATCACCTCGATGCGCGCTTCTTTTCCTTTATCGCTTTTGGCGGCGTAATATTCGATCTGCTGAATCAAATCGTGAAAACCGCGTTTCGTGTGCGCGTAAACATACGGCATTTCTTCGTCGTCATAGCGCAGGAAATTCAAATCATAAGTTTGATAAGCGAGCACGCCGACGGCGGCGACGGCGGCGATTCCGCCGAGAATTTTCTGCGCCGCGTCGGTGGAGACGACCAATTCATTAATCGCGTAACCGGCGATGACGCACATCGGCAGCAGAAACGAGAGCGCGAGCCACGGCGTTTTATACGGAATCAGCGTGTACGCCGCGAACATTCCGAACGCCCAAAATGCCGCGAAAATCGCGAATCGGTGCCGCGCTTTGACGAGCGCGACGATGACGCCGATTGCCGAGAGAATCATAATCGGCGCTTCGATTTTCATTCCCCATTTCAAATACGCCCACATTCCGTTTTGCGTGTGATCTTTCGAGCCGGTTTTCGTCCAGATCGCATAGGCTTCAAACGCTTTTTGCACGCCTTCTCCATAAGTAAAAAACGACGAGAAAAACAAAACGCCGAGATAAATAAACGCGAGCACCGCCGCGGCGATGATTAAAATCGTATTTGTGTTGTCGCCCAAACCGGCGCGAAAATTGCGCCACGTAAATTCGACCGACTCGATTTCGTCCGGTTTCGGTTCGCCGACGACGCGGCGGTAAATATTGCGCCACAACCAGACGCAGATGCACGCGATCAGCATCGTGCCGATGGTGATAAACGCCGTTTCTTTCGTCGCAAACAGCAAAACGGCGCTTGCCGACGCCAGAATTAAATAAATCGCTCTGCCGCCGTCCCAACTCAAAAGCATTCGGACGACGAAAAATATCAAAACCAACTCGATCAGCAAAAAAGCGGCGCGAAACGACCAAATCGCCGTTTCCGTTTTGCCGAGCGCATTGGCAGAATTAATCGCCGACGGCAGAAAAGCGACGAAAAGCAACAGAGCCATCCAGCCGACGGCGAAAATTCCGGCTTTTTTTCGCTCGATAAACAACAAAACGGCGACGACGATAGCGAGACTGAAAAAAACGAACAGTATTTCGTGAATAAAATAGCGCGAAATAAACACCATTCCCGGCGACAGCGCGAGAAACAGCGCGGCGGCGAGACTGCCGATTTTGCCGATGTAATTCCGGAGAAAGAACGCGAGCACGACGGTCAAAACGCCGAAAATCGCGACGCTCGATCTGATGCTGATCGTGTTCAAACCGAAGATTTTCGAGAACGCGAGCGCGAAATAATATAAATCCGGTCCGTGATAATTCGCCGGATCGTATTTGTAAATGTTGTCGCGAAAAAGGGTCGTCAGAAAAAAGCCGTTGACGCCTTCGTCGTGGTGCAGCGGTTTTAATTCAAGCTGTGCAAATCGCAAAACGGCGGCAATCGCCGTAATTAAAACGCAGCTCAAAAGCCAGACGTAATCAATCGGCTGTTTTTCTTCGTTCGTCCGTTCAAATTCCTGTTCGTTCATTTTTCTTGTCAATTTGGCAGCGCCGGATTTTTCACAGTAAATTATTTGATTTTATAAACGCGATATTGTCCGCTTTCGGCGACGACCGGATAACGGGCGAAAAAGTTTTCGTTAAGCGGCATCGCGCTGCGTTCTTCGGGCGAAATCAAAACGTATTCGATGTTATTTTTCCGCAGAAAAATGTCTGCCGTCGCGCCGCCTTCGTAAATTTTGCGCACTTCCTGTTCGCGTTCGGCGTAGTCAATTCCGTGCGAACCGAGATGTCCGGTAAAACGCATTAAGGAACGTCTGCCCGATAAAACGACGGCGGAGTTAAACGTCGGCGCGTTGAGAAAAAGCGCGTTCGGCGCGGTTCGCTGTTTGATTTGTTCGGCGACGATCATCGCGTCGCGCTCGAAAACTCTAAAATTATTAATCTGTTTCGACGTGACGCGCCACACGTCGAGCGCGCCGGAAAAAATCAAAACGACGAGCGCAACGACGGATGCGATTTTCCAGAAAATGTTTTTCCGCCAGCCGAGCGCGAGCGCGACGGCGACAAACGGCAGCGCGGCGACAAACCAGTAAATCAAAATCTTGATATTGTCCCATTCCCACGGAGCGAATTTAGCGATGTTGGAAATGAGAAATAGAAAAATAAACGGCAGGAAAAAGAGCAGAAGAGATTTGGGACGAGGAACGAGGGACGAGGAAAAAACGGAACTTTTCCGCTCGCCAATTCGATTTTCCGTTTGAGCGGAATTCAGCCGTTTTTCGCCCGTCTCTTTTTTCGTTTTCTCCTCGGGTTTCGCTGTTTTTACCGAATTTTGTTCTCGCCTTTCAATCGCCAAATCTTCTGCATCTTCCGTTTCTCGTTCCTCGTCCTTTATTTTTTCCCACA
>SXVE01000040.1 GCA_005790265.1 Acidobacteriota bacterium
ATGCAGGACGGCGACCCGCGCGGCGACGGCAACGGCGGACCGGGCTGGCAGATTCGCTGCGAATTGAACATGCGGGAATACGAACGCGGCGCGGTCGGCATGGCGCTGTCGGGCAAAGACACGGGCGGCTCGCAATGGTTCGTCACGCATTCGCCGCAGCCGCATTTGGACGGCGGCTACACGGTTTTCGGTCGAGTGAACGAAACCGATATGAAAATCGTAGATAATCTCGTGCGCGGCGATAAAATTTTGACGGTGAAAATTGTTGAAGGAAATACGACACAAAAACCAGCAAAAAAAAGAAGTAGTTCCAAACCATGAAAAAACTGGCGAATCTTTTGATTTTTGTTTCAATCTTTATCTTGGCTATATTTTCTGCAATTTTGCTGACGGCTTATCTTGAAAGAGAGACGCGTCTAAAACTTGTCTGCTCACCTTTTACAGAACGTAAAGGTTCACAAGTCAGATACTGCGTTCCAAATCCTTTTCGCGACGAAAATCCAGAACAAACGGCGGAGAGTTTGTTTCAGGCTCTAAAAAACAATCGAATAGAAGCAATTTTGCCGTATTTGCGATTCGGAAGCAAAGAACCGGAGAAATATGTTGGAAGGGAAAAAGATTTACTGCCTGTTTCTTCTTGGCGAATAATCAACAGAGAAATTGAGCGTGATGATAGACTTTGTTTAGCTTATCTTTATAAAAATAACGAGAGCGGTGATGAAATTCCGATTCAGTTTTACTTCATCAAAAATGGAGATAATTGGTCATTAGACGAAATAATCGGTTACTTATAAATAGAATGGAAAATATTGAACCAAAAAGAAGCGTTTTCGGAATGACGAAAGACGAGCGCAAACGGATTGAAGTCGAAGAAGGCTTGGAAAATCTGGCGCATTATTTGGACGGGCTTTTCAAAGTTCCGGGAACCGGCTGGCGTTTCGGGCTTGATTCGATCATCGGGCTGGTGCCGAACGTCGGCGATACGCTCACGTCGTTCGCTTCGTTTTATATTTTGCTTGCGGGCGTGCGTTACGGCGTGCCGAAAATCACTTTGCTGCGAATGGCGTTTAATATCGGGCTTGATTACGTCGTCGGCACGATTCCTTTCATCGGCGACGCGTTCGATTTTTTCTGGAAAGCGAACCGGCAGAATATGGATTTGATTCGGGAACGGGGAACCGGAAAAGGCGCGGGAACGACCGGCGATTACGTTTTCGTGTTCGCCATTATCGGCATTTTAATCGCGATTTTGATCGCTTCGATCATCATCAGCGTCTTGATTATCGGCGCGTTTTTCAAAGGAATTTACGATTTATTTTAAGGCAAAAAGGCGAAAGATTTCCGGTCATTTTAATGAGTTTTACGTCAAAGAAGCGAAAAAAATTGAGGCGAAACATAAAATCCAAAATCCAAAATCCAAAATCCAAAATTGAAATATGTTCGGTTTGATGCGCGCGAAAAAATGCGGAATGTCGGCGGCGGAAAAAGATTTCCGGCGGCTTAATTACTGCGGAACGTGCAAAACAATCGGCGCGGTTTACGGTCAGAAATCGCGTTTTTTATTAAATCACGACACGGTTTTTCTCGCCGAAATTTTGACGGCTTTGAGCGGCGCAAATGCGAGTGATTGGGGAAAGTCTTATCAATCTTACAATTGTTTGAGTTTGCCGAAAACGGAAATGCCCGTGTCTTTGCAGTTTGCGGCGGCGGCGAATCTTTTTTTAACCGAAGCGAAACTCGCCGATCACGCGGCAGACGAAAAAAAGCGGCGTTATGAGTTCGCGCGAAAATCGTTTTCCGGCGAATTCGAGCGAGCGGAAAACTGGCTCCAAACTTGGCATTTTCCAGTCGAAAAAGTAAAAACGATTCTGCAAACGCAAACGGCGCGCGAAGAAAACGTCGGCGGCGCAAGCGCGGCGGAAATTTTGGAAAATCTCGCCGCGCCGACCGCCGAAACAACGGCGATTTTTTTTGAAAAAGGCGCGAAACTCGTCGGCAAAAGCGAATTTTCAAATACAATGAGCGAACTCGGCGCGGCGTTCGGCAAACTCGTTTACGTTCTCGACGCGTTTGAAGATTACGCGAAAGATTTTTCCGGCAATCAATTTAACGCGATTCGCGCCGCTTTTCAGTTAACGGAAAACCAAATTTCCGCCGCCGCTAAACGCCAAACGATTGCGATATTGCGCGCGCTTGAAAACGAAATCGGCGACGCGATTCGCCGTTTGCCGATTGTTGAAAATCAAAAAACGTTGTTCATCGCGCGTCTCGCCGACAATCTTGAAAGAAAAACGAAAACGAATTTGCCAATCGCGCCGGCGAAAAAAGTTTGCGTGGCGAAATCTCGAAAAACTTTCGCCGAAAAATGGCGCGATGCTCGTGAAAAAGCCGGAAATCTGACGCGCGGTTTATCGTGGCAAATGCCGATCGCGTTCGCATTCGTTTTCGCGCTCGCGCTGGTTGCGCCCGCGCAGACGAAAGATGCGAAATCGGCGCGCGAATGTTTCGATTTGAGTTTCAATTTAATGTTTCTAGGTGCGATTTTCGGAGCAGTTTTAACCTTTCCGCGAAAAATTTGGATGGAAAATCCAGAAGACCTTTTGACTAAAGAAGGACGCAAAAAGAAGCTAGCAAGAGCGGCAACTGACGGAGCAAATGACGGCGGCGCGGCGGAC
>SXVE01000041.1 GCA_005790265.1 Acidobacteriota bacterium
CGTTTTTGTGGACGGCACTCGAATTTCTACGATTTTGGACGACGGGAAATAATTGGAATGCAATCGGTTACTCGCAGGCTTTTAGTCGTATATTTGTCGGTTGGGCAAGCACCGGCGGCATTTATTTGGTCGGGTTTTTACTTGTTTTTTTTAACGTTTTATTTTTTTACATTCTCATAACAAAAATTAGAGAAATACGTTTACTTGGAATTGTGCCATTTCTGTTGTTTGTTTTCACTTTATATTTGTCGCCCGAATCGGGCAATCAAAACGAAAAAAGAGATCAGGCTTTCGTCGTCGCTGTTCAACCGAATGTGCCGATGAGCGGTTTGAATTACGCAAAATATGAACAATTAAAGCGCCGACACGTTGAACTCGCCGAAAACGCCGTGCGCGAAGTTCGGCAAAATAATAATTCCGATCAGCCGATAACCGTCGTTTTTCCCGAATCGCCGATGAATTTTACTTATTCCGAAGATGCAGAATTTCAGGAATTCGTCGGAAATTTCGCCGTCAAAAACGATGTTTCCGTTTTATTCAACGCCGCCGAACCGGACGCGCGCAGCAAGACTTATTTCAATTCCGCTGTGATGGTTGACCGTTCGGGCGCGAAGATCGCGCAGTATGATAAAATTTACCTCGTTCCGTTTGGCGAAAGCGTTCCGTCTCCACTGAAAAATATTATGCCCGCACTCGTCGGCAGTTTTTCTTACGGCGAAGAATACGATCTTCTGCCGTTCGGCGACGCGAAAGCAGGCGTGATGATTTGCTTTGAATCGCATTTCGGCAATCTTTCGCGCGAGTTTGTCCGCAGCGGCGCTGACGTTCTGATTGAAATGACAAACGACGGATATTTAGGAAAAACGCCGATTTTGCGCCAGCATTTAGCCAACGCCGTTTTCCGCGCCGTCGAAACAAATCGCCCGGTTTTACGCGTAACGAACGTCGGAATCACGGCTTACATCAACGAACGCGGCGAAATTTCCGACGCGGCTGATTCTTACGCGGAAGCAACGCGAACGTGGACGGTTGCAAAATCCGACGGCAGCCAAACTTTCTACGTCAGATACGGCGATTGGTTCGCGTGGCTTTGTTCGCTCGCCAGTTTGGCGTTATTATTTTTGAGTTTTTGGAAAAGGAAAATGAATGAAGCGTAAGTTTCTCGTCGCCATTATTACTCTTTTTACGATTTATTTTTTAGGCTACATTTTGCTTCGGCAAACGAAGCAGGAAGTTTGGGAACGCGACGGAAAAACCTATGTGATTTTTTCAGAAGACAAAGCGCTTTATTATTTATATCGTCCGTTGAGCTTTATTGATGAAAAAGCGACGGGAATGAGATTTCATATCGGTCAGCACAGATAATTTATAAAATGGAATTAGCAGATTTACAAACAAAATACGAACAAATAAAAGTCAAAGTTGAACAACTTGGGAGGTTTCTTTGACGCCGATGCCAAACGCCGACAGCTTGACGAATTAGAAACGCAGATTGCCGCGCCGGATTTTTGGAACGATTCGGACGCGGCGCAGAAAATCGTGCAGCAGCGAAGTCGGCTCGAAAAGGCGCTGACGCAGCAGGAAAATTTTGAAACCGGCGTTTCCGATGCCGAAGTGCTGTTTGAATTTGCCGCCGACGATCAGAATTCAGCCGACGAATTGCAGAATTTAATCGCCAAACTCGAAACCGAAACTAGCGAAGCCGAAACGCAGAGTCTTTTGTCGGGTGAAACCGACGCGAACAACGCGATTTGTTCGATTCAATCGGGCGCGGGCGGAACCGACGCGCAGGATTGGGCGCAGATGCTTCTTAGAATGTATCTGCGCTGGGCGGAACGCAAAGGTTTCAAAGTTGAAATTTTGGATGAACAAGCGGGAAGCGAAGCCGGAATCAAATCGGCGACGTTTCGCGTCGAAGGCGAGTACGCTTACGGGCTTTTGGCGACCGAAGCGGGCGTTCACCGCCTCGTCCGAATTTCGCCGTTTAATTCGGGCGGAAGCCGCGAAACTTCGTTCGCTTCGATGTTCGTTTCGCCGGAAATTGACGAAAATATCGAAGTCGAAATTCTCGACAAAGATTTGCGCGTTGATACATATCGTTCGTCGGGCGCGGGCGGTCAGCACGTCAACGTCACCGATTCTGCCGTGCGCATCACGCATTTGCCGACCGGAATTGTCGTAACTTGTCAGAATCAGCGCTCGCAAATTCAAAATCGCGCGGTCGCGATGCAGGTTTTGCGCTCGAAACTTTACGAACTCGAACTTGAAAAACGGCGCGGCGACGCGGCTGAACTCGAAGCGACGAAACAGGATATTTCCTTCGGTTCGCAGATTCGCAACTACACTTTGCAGCCTTACAGATTAGTTAAAGATACGCGCACGAAACTTGAAGAAACCGACGTCGAAGCGGTTTTGAACGGCGCGATAGACGGTTTTATCAAAGAATTCTTACTTTTCAAAAAACGTCAGACGTAAAAAAGCGTCAAAGATTTTTGTTCTTGGCGATTTAGGATTTACAATTGACGAAAGCAATGGCAACGGAAGTCGAAAAAAAACAAATCTCAAAAACCAATTATTCGCACACAAATGAAATCGTCGCGGTCGTTTTGCTCGCATTCGCCGTGCTGCTTTTTTTGAGTTTGGTCACTTACAGCCCGACCGATTGGTCGCTGAACACGAGCAGCACGGAAAAAACGCGCAATTGGATTGGCGTCGCGGGCGCTGTTGTCGCCGATTTGTTGTTTCAGTTGATCGGCATCGCCGCGTATATTTTTCCGGCGCTGATCGGCGGCGTCGCGTGGCGCGTTTTTTACGCCGAAAGTTTGTCGCCGCGCATCAGCCGCATCGTCGGTTTTCTAATTTTCATCGTTTCGGCGTCCGGTTTGGTCAGTTTGATCGAATGGCGCGGCGGATTGCTCGGCGCTTTTTTTTCGCAAATAATCGTTTCGCTGCTCAGTCCGATTGGCGCGGGAATTCTGCTTTTTGCCGCGCTGATCGCTTCGATTCTGCTGCTGACGAATTTTTCGTTTTTCGGATTTTTCGATAAATTCGAAATGCCGATTGACAACCTGCGGCTTCGTTTTAACAATCGGCTCGGAAAATACCGAATCAGCCGCGAAGAACGACGCGCGGCGATTCAGGCGCGCGCGGAAAGCCGCCAAAGTCTGATTGCAGAAAAAGATGAAAAAACCAATGCGGTTCCGGCGATTAAAACCGGCGAATCTTTAGCCGGGAAAATTAAGGAGAAACTCAAAAATAAAGAAACAAAACTAACTGATTTTCTGCTCGACGGCGACGCATCAACTGAAAATTCGCCGAACAATACGTTGCAAAACTTTCCGCCGGACGAAGAAATGATCGTGCCGACGATTGCGGCTTCGGAAAAATTCGCCGCGCAGCAAAAAGAAGATGAGTCGGCGGAAATGAGCGCCGTTGAAAATTCGCATCAAGCAATCAACGAAATTGATCAAATTCCGATCACGCCGATTCGTCAGACAGGTGCACTCGATGAAGAAATTACCGAAAACGTTGAACCTGTAAAAGCTCCCGAACTGCCGAAAAAACCGCAGAATTATGACGAGTATATTTTACCGACGCCGGAATTCTTAACTCCGCCGCAAGCGCGCATCGAACAGAAAGATGAAGTGCTTTTATCCACCGCGCAGGAATTGATCGAAAAAACCAAAGAATTTAATGTGACCGGGCGAATTATGCACATCTCGCCCGGTCCGGTCGTGACGACTTATGAATTCAAACCGGATCCGGGCGTGAAATATTCGCGCGTCACCGGTTTGGTTGATGATTTGTGCCTCGCGCTCAAAGCCGAATCAATCCGCATTGACCGCATTCCCGGCAAAGCGTTTGTCGGCATCGAAGTTCCGAATCGGCAGCGCGAAACGATTCAGCTGCGCGAAGTGATCGAATCGAAGAAATTCAAAGATTCAAATTCGATGTTGTCCATCGCGCTCGGAAAAGGAATTGACGGATTAAATTACGTCGCCGATCTGTCGAAAATGCCGCATCTTTTGATTGCGGGCGCGACCGGCGCGGGAAAATCCGTCGGCGTCAATACGCTGATCGTTTCGATTCTCTACAAAGCCAAACCGGACGAAGTAAAGCTGATTATGGTTGACCCGAAACAGGTCGAACTCGGCATCTACGCCGATATTCCGCATTTGGCGACGCCGATTATCACCGATCCGAAACGCGCCGCTCTGTCGCTCAAATGGGCGGTTTCCGAGATGGAAAAACGCTACAAAAATCTCGCCGGTTGGGGCGTGCGCAATCTCGACGGTTACAATGCGGAAGTTAAACGCAAAAACGCCGAAGGAATGCTCGATGATAACGGCGAGAAATGGAAAAATCTGCCGTATATCGTCATCATTATTGACGAACTCGCCGATTTGATGATGGTCGCCGGGAAAGAAGTCGAAGAATCAATCACGCGTCTGGCGCAGATGGCTCGCGCCGTCGGAATTCATCTCGTGCTCGCGACGCAGCGCCCGTCGGTTGATGTAATTACCGGATTAATCAAAGCGAATTTCCCGTCGCGCATTTCGTTTCGCGTTTCTTCAAAAGTAGATTCGCGCACGATCATTGACGCCAACGGCGCGGAATCGCTGCTCGGCAGAGGCGATATGCTTTTTCTGCCGCCGGGAACTTCCAATCTCGTCCGCGTGCACGGCGCGTTCGTTGATGAAAAGGAAATTAACCGAATCGTCGAACACATCAAAGCGCAGGGCAATCCCGATTACGATACGACGATTACCAAAACCGAAGAGGAACTCGATGACACGGGCGAGCTTCCCGGCAAAAAAGATCCGCTTTTCTGGGATGCCGTCAAATCGGTCGCGTCCGCCAAGCGCGCTTCGACTTCGCTGCTCCAACGTCATTTGCGCATCGGTTACGGACGCGCGGCAGCGATTCTCGACGCGATGGTCAGGGAAGGTTACATCGGCGAAATGGACGGCAGCTCACGTGCGCGTCCGATTCTGCAAAAGGCTTACGACGATTTGCAGGACATTGAAGAAATGAACAACTGATTTGCTCAAAAGTTTTCCACAGAAGTTGTGGAAAACCAATGGATTTCCACAAAAAAAAACGGCTCAAATGTTTGTAATACGGGCACTTTTAGCATTTTGCACATTACCGCTGCCTTAATTTATGAAAACTCATAACTCTCACTATTACATCAGTTACACTTTTTTGCTTAACTTGTTTCTTGTAATGCTGTTCTGCTTTTTTCTTGTTTGTTGCGCGCGAAACGATGCAAAACAAGTTTATCAGGCTGACGGTGGAAAACCTGCCGCCGCGAATGCCGTTGACATCAACAGCGCAACGCTCGCAGAACTCGAAAAACTGCCGCTGATCGGCGCCAAATCAGCCGAAAAAATCATCGAACATCGCGAAAAATACGGAAAATTTCGTCGCGCTGAACACATTCTGCTGATTCAAGGAATGAGCGACGAAAAATATCGCCAATTAAAAAATATGATTAAAGCCGAATAATTAAACGAAAAATCATTATCAATTTGAAAATTAAATAAAATAATAATGTCGAACTCTCCCGTCGTCAAAAAAATTGATTTCTCACATTTGCCGCTTTTCTGGCTGGCAGTATTTTTCTCCGCAGGCATCGTTATAGCTTATTTTTGGAAGCTTGACTGGAAAATATCCCTTATCGTCTGTTTAATCAACGCTTTTTTTAGCATCGTTTTTATCAACCGAAAACACGCTTCGATTTTTTTGTTGCCGGCGTTTTTGTTTGTCGGCGCATTTATTTTTCACAGCGAAAACCAGAAAATTTCCGGCAACCGTCTGAAAAATGTTTACGAGCAAAAAATAATCGAATCGGGCGAACCGCTCGAAGTTGAAGGAGTTTTGCACAACAAAAGCGAATTAGCGGCGAATGGGTTTTTTCTTGAACTGCGCGCCGAAAACCTTATTTACAAAAATTCTTCAAAAGCGGTCTCGGGAAAAGTCAGACTTTTCGCGCCGGCAGAAAACAGAGAAATTATTGCCGATTATAAACGCCTCGAACTTCAAATCGGCACGCGCGTGCGCGTCGCGTGTCATTTGCGGCGCGAAGAAAACTACCAAAATCCCGGCGGATTATCGCGGCTGAAAATTCTCGATGAACAGCAAATTGATGCGATTGGCACAATCAAGAGTCCTTTGCTAATCGAAAAAATTAAAGATTCTGCCGCTTTTTCGCCGCTCAGTTGGGTTTACCGGCAAAGAGAAATGTTGATCGTAGAATTTCGCGACCGGTTCAGCGTTTCGACCGCCGGTATTTTGATCGCCTCATTGCTCGGCAATAAATATTTTCTCGATCAGCCGACCGCCGAAGTTTTTCGCGAAGGCGGAACTTTTCACGTTTTAGTAATCTCCGGTCTGCACATCACGTTTATCGGCGGGCTGACACTGCTTATTCTCAAATTGCTGACGAAAAAAAGAACGTGGCAATTTATCATCGCCGCCACGCTGATGTGGGTTTACGCGCTGGCGGTCGGTGCGCAAATTCCGGTTGTCCGCGCGGCGATAATGTTTACCATTCTGCTTTTTTCGCAAGTGATTTACCGCAGCGGAAAATTGCTTAATTCGCTCGGCGCGTGCACTTTGATTCTGCTCGTCTGGCGTCCGAACGATTTGTTTACTTCTTCTTTTCAACTGACGTTTGTCAGCGTCGCGGCAATCGTTGCGGCGGCGTTTCCGCTCATCGAAAATCTGCGGGAAATCGGAAGCTGGTCGCCGACCGCCGAAAAACCGTTTCCGCCGCGCGTCAATCGGCGATTGAAACGATTTTGCGAAACCGTTTACTGGAGCGAGAAAAAATGGGAAGTCGAGGTTGGGCGGCAAATTTGGTCGGCGAAACTTTTCAAAAATCCTCATCTCAAATGGCTCGAATCGAAAAATTTGCAGGGAATTTTGCAGTATGTTTTTGAGGGAGTTTTAGTTTCGCTCATCGTGCAGATTTGGCTTCTGCCGTTTCTCGTCGCTTATTTTCACCGTCTTTCGATTGCCTCTATCTTTTTGAATTTGTGGGTCGGTTTCTTTATTGCACTGGAAAGTTTTACCGCCGTTTTCGCTGTTTTCTTCGGGCAAATCAGCGCCGTTTTAGCTTTTCCATTTATCACGCTGACCGAAACGTTCAACGCGCTGCTGCTTTTGTTGCCGCAATTAATCGTGGAAAACGATTTGGCTTCGCTGAGAATTCCTCATTATTCCGGCGATTTGAAAATCATTTACGCTTTTTATTTTGTGCCGCTGCTCGCGTTGACGGTTTTTCTCAATTTGTGGAATCCTTTTGCGCTCAAACGAACGGCGAGTCGAAAAAACAAACAAAAAATCGTTTGTGCGACAGCTCTGGCAATGATTTTTTTCATCGCCGTCGTGGTTTTTCATCCGTTCAGCGCGCCGTTGGCTGATGGAAAATTGCACATTGATTTTCTCGATGTCGGACAGGGCGATTCGGCTTTGATTACGTTGCCGAACGGCGAAACTTTGTTGATTGACGCCGGCGGCAAACCCGATTACCGCGCGGCGAATGCAGACGACAATTCGACCGGCGAGCGTTTTGAACCGGATGCGCCGACCGTCGGCGAATCGGTCGTTTCAGCTTTTTTGTGGGAAAAAGGCTATTCGAAAATTGATTATATTCTTGCCACACACGCCGACGCCGATCACATTCAGGGATTGAAAGACGTCGCGAAAAACTTTCGCATCGGCGCGGCGATATTCGGCAAAACGCCGTTTGATGACCAAGACTTTTCGGAATTATTTGAGATTTTGAGCAAACGAAAAATCAGTAGCGTGACAGTCAAACGCGGTGACATTTTGGATTTCGGCGCCGCAAAAATCGAAGTGTTATATCCGCTCGACAACAAAAATGCGGGCAAAACTTCGAGCAACAATCAATCAATCGTTTTTCGTTTGATTTTCGGCGGCAGAAAAATTTTGTTTACCGGCGACATTGAAAAAGAAGTCGAAAATGAGCTTTTGCAGAATCCGGGATTTTTACAATCTGACTTTATCAAAGTCGCTCATCACGGCAGTCGAACTTCTTCGACCGAGAATTTTGTCAGCGCAATCGGCGCTGAATACGCGATCGTTCCGGTCGGCAAACGCTCGCAGTTCGGTCACCCGCACGCAGAAATCGTCGAACGCTGGGAAAAAGCGGGAGCGAAAGTTTTAACAACCGGCGAGCGCGGAACAATCTCTTTGACTCTCTCGGAAAGCGGCACGGAAATCCAGACTTTTATTCCTTGAAATTATATTTTTAGACGAAAAAGCTCGAAGGTTTTCCGTTTGAAAACCTCCGAGCGTTCCTTCATCAGATTAAGTATCTATATTTTTAAACCAAAATTAAACAAATGTCAACATCTTTAAAGTATTTCTTTAACAAATAGTGTTTAATTGTAGGAAAAACCTGAAAAGAAATTTTGTAAGTTCTTTCTTTTCTCTAGTTTTCGTTAAAAATTCGGCTTAAAAAATTAGTGTTTGAAATGACGAAACCCGGTGAAAACCATTACCAGATCGTGTTCGTCTGCCGCCGCAATTGATTCTTCGTCGCGCATTGAACCGCCCGGCTGAATGATTGCCGAAACGCCGAATCGCGCGGCTTCGTCAACATTATCGCGAAAAGGAAAAAACGCGTCGGACGCGAGCGCCGCACCGGAAATCGGCAAATCGAATCTTTCCGCGCGCTGCGCCGCGATTCTCACCGAATCAACGCGGTTCATTTGTCCGGCGCCGACGCCGATTGTCTGCGATTCGGTAGCGAAAACGATGGCATTTGATTTAACGTGTTTGCAGACTTTCCACGCTAGTAAAAGAGCGCGAATTTCGTTTTGCGTCGGCTGCCGCTGCGAAACGATTTTCAAATCTTTTTCGCTCACGCGGTAAACGTCTTTTTCCTGAACCAGAAATCCGCCGGAAATCTGTTTGTATTCGACGGCGTTATTGTCGGTATTTTTCTGTGCCCGCAAAACGCGCAAATTCTTTTTCGCGCGAAAAATTTCGAGCGCATCAACGTCGTAATCGGGCGCGATGACGACTTCGGTAAAAACTTCATTGACCGAATGCGCAACCGTTGCGTCCACCGAACGATTAAAAGCGACGATTCCGCCGAACGCGGAAACCGGATCGGTCGCCAGCGCGCGGCGATACGCTTCTTCATTATTTGAGCCGACGCCGACGCCGGACGGATTCGTGTGTTTGATAATGGCGACCGCCAAGTCATCAAAATCCTGAACGAGATTCCACGCCGCTTCCGCGTCAACGTAATTGTTAAACGACATTTCCTTGCCGTGAAGCTGTTCGGCTTTGGCGATTCCGCCCGATTCGTCCGATTCGTAAAGCGCGGCTTTCTGGTGCGGATTTTCGCCGTAGCGCAAGTCGCTGATTTTGGCGAGTTCGACAAGCGAAAATTCAGGGAATTCGCTTTTTTTGTTGTTGGAAACAGTCGCCGTTTCCGGTTCATTGTCTTCGTCTTCCGCTTCGATAAAAACCAAATCGCCAAGCGGGTTGAACGGTTCGAGAAAATCCAGATCATCGTTCGACAGCTGTTTTGCCAAATAAGAGGAAATCGCCAAATCGTAACTCGCCGTTCGCGTGTAAGCGAGCGTTGCCAGTCGCTGACGAGTTTTTAAGCTCGTGCTGCCGCCGGTTTCTTCCAATTCCTGCATCACGCTTCCGTAGAGTTTGGCGTCGGTAATCACGGCGACATCGCGCCAGTTTTTTGACGCCGAACGAATCATTGCCGGTCCGCCGATGTCAATATTTTCAATCGCGTCATCGAGCGAAACTCCTTCATCGGCAACGGTTTGCTCGAACGGATAAAGATTGACGACGACCAGATCAATCGGCGCGATGTTGTGCGTGCGCATCGCGTCTTGATGTTCGGCGTTGTCGCGCAGAGCGAGAAAAGCGCCGTGAATTTTCGGATGCAGA
>SXVE01000381.1 GCA_005790265.1 Acidobacteriota bacterium
ACAGGAAATTCCGAAGCTGAAATGGATCAAGGAAAATCTACCGGAAACGTGGCATCGAACGGCAAAGTTTCTCGATTTAGCCGATTTTCTGACGTATTGCGCGAGCGGTAAAAACGTCCGCAGTCTCTGCACCGTCGTCTGCAAATGGACTTATATGGGTCACGAAGGCGAATTCGGAAGCTGGGACGAAAGTTTTTTTAAGGAAATTGATCTGGAAGATTTATTCGTCAATAACCGCGTCGGCGAAGCGGTTCGACCGATGGGAACTTTCGCCGGAAATTTAACGGCGAAAGCCGCTGAAGAATTGGGACTTTCGACTGAAACGGCGGTCGGCATCGGAATTATCGACGCGCATTCGGGCGGCATCGGTTCGCTCGGAATGCGGGCGGCGAATGAAGATGCGAGTGATAAAAATATCGAACAAACGCTCGCGCTGATCGGCGGCACGTCGTCGTGTCATATGGCGATTGCACCCGAAGCGCGTTTTGTCGAAGGCGTTTGGGGACCGTATTTCGGGGCGATGATTCCGGGAATGTGGCTCGCCGAAGGCGGACAGAGTGCGACCGGTGCGCTGCTCGATCACGTCATCGAAAATCACGCTTACGCGGCGCAGTTGAAAAGAGACGCGGCGGCGCAAAATACGACGATTTATGTTCTGCTCAATCGTGAAGTTGAGCGGTTAAAATCCGGCGGCGGTGAAGAGCCGACCAGCAACATTCACTTGCTGCCGGATTTTTTAGGCAATCGAAGTCCGCGTGCCGATAGTCATTCGCGCGGGATGATTTCGGGTTTGACGCTCGATTCAGGGTTTGAAAGTCTCGCCCGCCTTTATTACGCGACGATTCAGGCGATTGCTTACGGCACGCGCCACATTATCGAATCGTTAGACGCGAAAGGCTACGATATTCAGCGCATTCACGCCTGCGGCGGAGGCACGAAAAATCCATTGTGGATACAGGAACACGCTGATGTGACGAATTGCAAAGTTTACATCGCCAAAGACTGCGAAACGGTTTTGCTCGGCGCGGGAATTCTCGCTGCGGTCGCGGCGGGAAAATACGATTCGATTGTCGAAGCGATGGCGCAGATGAGTCCGCAAGCGGAAGTCGTCGAACCGAATACGGCGCGAAGCAAGTTTCACGATAAAAAATATGAAGTTTTCAAATTGATGTATGAGCATCAGCTTGAATATAAAAAAATTATGAGCGACGAAGGCGCGAAAAACACTCAGGTGATGCGCGCCGAATAAGCGATTTATGCAGATTATTTTTATTAATTCAGCAATTCTAAAATAAAGAAAAATGAAACAGACGATATATTTAATTGCCAACGGCGATTTGAGATTAGCCGCCAATCAGCAATGCGAAGCGACGCAGCAGGCGATGGAAGCCAAAATAATCACGGCGGTCGAAAATTCAGGCGCGGAAGTCAAACGCGCGCACGGTTACGACGAAACCAAAAAACACAGTTTTATCGACAGTCAGAAACGCGGACTGGAAGTTTTTCGTTCGATTCCCGAAGACGCGCCGCTGATCGTCGCCGAAGCCGTTTGGCAATACAGTCAGCAGATTTTGCCGGGTCTTTTCACGCACAAAGGTCCGATTTTGACGATTGCGAATTGGAGCGGCGCGTATCCCGGTTTGGTCGGTTTGCTGAATCTCAACGCTTCGCTGACGAAAGCCGGAATCGATTACAGCACGATCTGGAGCGAAGATTTCACCGACGAATTATTTATTAACGGCTTACAAAGCTGGCTCGAAACCGGAAAAATCACGCACGATACACCGCACGTTAAACCGTTCGATTCGGAAAATGCGCCAAGTGCTTCAGTTGAAATCGGCACGAGTTTCGCGCAGGAATTTCGTAAACAAAAAGCGCTAATGGGCGTTTTCGACGAAGGCTGTATGGGAATGTATAACGCAATTATTCCCGATGAACTGCTGCATCCGACCGGAATTTTCAAAGAGCGTTTGAGCCAAAGCACGCTTTACGCGAAAATGCTGACCGTTCGTGATGATGAGGCAAAAGCGGTTTACTATTGGCTCGTCGAAAAAGGAATGACGTTTCATTACGGCGAAAATGAAGCGACGGATTTAACGGAAAATCAGGTTTTGACGCAGTGTAAGATGTATATCGCCGCCGCGCGACTCGCTGACGAATTCGGCTGCGATACGATTGGAATTCAATATCAGCAAGGCTTGAAAGAACTGGTTCCGGCATCGGATTTGGTCGAAGGTTTGCTCAATAATGTGGATCGTCCGCCGATTTACCACGCGGAAACCGGCGACGAACTTTTTGCCGGCGAAGCACTGCCGCATTTTAACGAAGTTGACGAATGCGCCGGATTAGACGGACTTTTAACTTATCGTTTGTGGCGGCAGCTTGGATTTGAGCCGGAAAATACTTTGCACGATCTGCGTTGGGGCAGACATTTCAAAGGCGAGGCACTCAATGATTACGTTTGGGTTTTCGAGATTTCCGGCGCGATTCCGCCCGCGCACATCGAAGGCGGCTACGAAGGCGCGTCGAGCGAACGCCAGCCGCCGATGTTTTTCGCCAAAGGCGGCGGCACTTTAAAAGGTGTCAGCCACGCCGGAGAAATCGTCTGGAGCCGCGTTTATATTGAGGATGCCAAACTCAAGTGCGATTTGGGGTTAGCCAAAGCTGTCGAACTTCCCGAATCCGAAACGCAGGAACGCTGGAATCTGACCAATTCACAATGGCCGATTATGCACGCGGTTTTCGACGGCATCAGCCGTGATGAAATGATGGCGCGACATAAATCGAATCATATTCAGGTCGTTTATGCGCCGGATGCGGAAAGCGCAAAAACCGGACTTTACGCAAAAGCAGCAGCGATGCGCGAACTCGGTTTGGAAGTTTTCCTTTGCGGCAATGTTTAGTTCTAAAATGTGAGATTTAATTTATGAACGCGCTCGAATTAAAAGATGCGATGAGAAGCGGCAAACGGGTTTACGGCACGATGACCGTTGCTCCGTCGCCGCTCTGGGTCTCGCAGATTAGACGGTTAAATCTCGATTTTGTTTTTATCGATACGGAGCATATTCCGATTGACCGGGCGCAAATCGCGTGGATGTGTCAGTCGTATCGGGCGATGAACGTCGCGCCGCTCGTCCGCGTCACGTCGCCCGATCCATTTCAGGCGACGAATTTACTCGACGGCGGCGCAGTCGGCATCGTCGTGCCGTATGTTGAAACGGTCGAGCAGGTGAGAGTGATGCGCGGCGCGGTTAAAATGCGACCGTTGCGCGGACAGTTTTTGCAGAATATCGTTGACGGCAAAAGCGAACTTACGGGCGATTTGAAACCGTATATCGAAAAACACAACCGCGAACATCTGTTGATTTTGAACATCGAAAGTCAGCCCGCAATTGACGCGCTCGATGAAATCTTGGAAGTTTCCGATATTGACGCTGTTCTGATCGGTCCGCACGATTTGTCATGCAGTCTCGGCATTCCCGAACAGTATCATCATCCCAAATTCGAAAAAGCCGTTTACGAAATTTTCCGCAAGGCGCGAGCGAAAAACATCGGCGCGGGCGTGCATTTCTGGGCGGGACTCGATCAGCAGGTAAAATGGTCGCAGGAATCGGAGATGAACATCATTGTGCATCGCGCCGATATTCTCAATTTCGTCGAAAGTATGAGCAAGGAACTGCAGGAAATTCGCACCGCTTTGGGCGATGAGGCGACTTCAACAGACGGCAGTCTGAATATTTAAAAAGGAAGCGAAAA
>SXVE01000042.1 GCA_005790265.1 Acidobacteriota bacterium
GGCGGCGCGTCGGCAAAAAAATGATCGCCGGCAAAAGGTTATAATTTCTTAGTGCCGTAATCAGTTTCGGCGGCGAAATATCGGAAGAATTTTGATTCAATTGAGCAACACCCGGATTTTTTATTTAAGATTCAGTTTTTACTTTGACAATATAAACTATAACATCAGAACACCGCATTCCCGAAAATCGGCGAGAATCAAACGGCGGCTGGCGAAGCACCGGAATTATACTTTTCAAAACGAAATTAAGAAGCGGCGTCATTAGGAACGAAAGGAACGAGCGTCATTTGAAAAAAAAACAAAAAAAGGTTATGTATAAGTTTGTTGTAAATACAAACAAACTTGCTTCGGTATATTTTTCTGAGAAATGGCAGTTACTTTCAGCTGATGAAAAGAATTTATCTTCAAAAAGCGAAACATCAAATCGCGCGTCCGAATACGATTCGAGATATTAATAAGCAGATCGTCTTGAATTACGTGCGCGACCGCGCGCCGATTTCGCGAGCGGAAATCGCGCGCGAAACGGCTTTGCAGCGTTCGACCGTTTCGGCAATCGTTGACGCTTTGCAGGACACCGGATTGATCGAAGAAATCGGCACCGGCGATTCGACCGGCGGCAGAAAACCGACATTGCTCAAGCTGAAAACCGATTATCCGTGCGCCGTCGGCGTTGATTTAACGCCGCGCGAAACGACCGTTGCCGTCGCCGACGTTTCGGGCAAAGTCGTCGAAATGGAAAAATTTCTAACTTCGCCGGATGCCGATTATATGAGCCGGGAAATCGTCGCGCGCGTCGGAAGATTCGCCGAAAAATACAAAAACAATCGTCTGCAAGTCGGAATGAGTTTGCCCGGAATCGTTGATTACTCGCTTGGCAAAGTGCTTTACATTCCTTATTTCGATTGGCGCGATTGGAATATCGGCGAGCAGATCGAGCGCGAAACTTCGCTTCCGGTCACGATTGATAACGATGCCAACGCCATCGCGCTCGCCGAATTATGGTTCGGCGAAGAAAAAATTCGCAAAATCAAAAACTTCGTGACGGTTTTAGTCGCTGAAGGCGTCGGAACGGGAATCGTTTTCGACGGACAGGTTTACCGCGGCGAAAAAGGTGCGGCGGGCGAAGTCGGTCACATGTTTGTCGGCGACGACGCGCCGGTGCAGTGTTCGTGCGGCAGCCGCAGCTGTTGGGAAGCGCATTCTTCGGAAAAAGCGATTATCGCTCGTTACCGCGGTCGCTTGAACGGCAGTTTTTCTTCGGGCAGTGAAATCACCGTGCGACAAATCATCAGATTAGCCGACCACGGCGACGAGACGGCGCATTTCGTGCTGCGGGAAACGGCGAAATATCTGGCAATCGGCATTTCAAATTTAATCGTCGGCTTTAGTCCGCAGGCGGTTGTTGTCAGCGGCGAAATTACCAAAGCGTGGCATTTGATCGCGCAGGAAATTCACACGGTCGTTGAAGATCAAATTCGCCGACCGCTGCCGACGACGATAATCAGCGCGTCTTCGCTCGGCGAAACGCCGACTTTAATCGGCTCGCTCAGCCTTGTTCTTGCCGGAATATTTGCTTCGGCAAGCTAAAATTTAAAACTTACGCAATTATGCTTGACAGCGAGGTTACAAATATATTAAAACTTTGTTTGTTGCTACAACAAACAATAACTTCGAGATTTTGTTCGGAAGCCGAATTTTCAACGTCGTAAAAGATATTCTGAACAACGAGCGGAAAATTGTTCCGGTTAGATATCGCAAAAAAAACTGTAAATCAAAGTGAGGAAGTCAACCAATGTATAAATTTAGAGGTTTGATGAAAAACCGTTTGTTAATGTTGACGATTGTCGTTTTCGGATTGGTTTCACCAATGTTCGCGCAAACGGAATCGGCACGAATTCAGGGAACCGTCACCGATCAATCGGGCGCGGTTCTCGCCGGCGCGAATGTAACGATTACCGAACTGGCAACCAACCGGGCGCTCAACGTTCAAACGAACGAAGAAGGCTCATACTCGGCGCTGTCATTATCGCCCGGACGCTATCGAATCGAAATCACGCAGCCGAATTTTAAGACGAGCCAGCAGGAATTTACGTTAGAAGTTCAGCAGGTCGCGGTTTTGAACTTCAATCTCGAAGCGGGCGGCGTCACCGAGGTTGTCACCGTCACAAACGACGCGCCGCTCGTCGAATCGGCGACATCGGCAATCGGCGAAGTTATCCAGGGAAAAGAAGCTGTGGAACTGCCGCTTAATGGACGCAATGTATTGGAACTGGCGCGTCTCGCGCCGGGCGTCACGCAGGGCGTTCCGGGCGGTTTCGCTTCGGGCGCAGGCGGCAACGCGGAAACTTATCGCGGCGGCAACACGGGCGGCGCGGCGCTTTCAGTCAACGGACAGCGCACGCAGGCGAACAACTTTTTGCTTGACGGCGTTGATAACAACGAATCTCTCGTTAACACCGTTAATATTTTCCCGGCGGCAGAAGCCATTCAGGAATTTCGCGTGCAGACGAGCGTTGCGCCGGCAGAATTCGGACGCGGCGGCGGCGGCATTATCAACGCGGTGGTCAAATCGGGCAGAAACGATTTTTATGGCAGCGCGTTCGCGTTTTTCAGAAACGACAATCTCGACGCACGTCCGACTTTCAACGCGGAAAAAAGCGAATTTCGGCGCGGACAATTCGGCGGCACGTTCGGCGGACCTTTGTTTGTGCCCGGATTCGGAGAAGGAACACCGCCGATTATCAGCGGCAAAGACCGACTTTTCTTTTTCGCCGATTATGAAGGGTTGCGCCAGTTTTTGCCGTTCGGCGAAGAATCGGCAACCGTTCCGACGCTTGCTTTTCGCAACGGAGACTTTTCAGCTTTAACAACGCAGCTGCGCGATCCTTTAACCGGTCGAAACGTCTGTAACACGCCGGGCGTCGCGACCTGCAACGGCACGCCGTATAATCGTCTCGATTTACTGCCGGGCAATCGGCTGAATTCGGTGGCGCTCAATTATTTGCGCGCTTTTCCGCTGCCGAATCGTCCGGGAACTTCCAACAATTTCGTCACGACGAGAAATCAGACGGTTAATTCGGACACGTTCGACGTGAGAATTGATGCCAACATCAATGACTCCAATCAAATGTTCGGACGCGTCAGCTACGGACGATTTGATCAAACAACTTCGTCGCGATTGCCCGCGCTGCCCGCCGGTTTCGGTTCGGGAACGAACCCGACCAGAACGCGCGGTTTTGTCGTCGGATTAAATTCGGCGATCAGTTCAACGCTTTTTAATGAATTGCGCGTGCAGGCAAATCGTCTCAAATACGGTTTTACGCCGCCGTTTTTTGACACGGCGGTTTCAGCAAATCTCGGCATCCCCAACGCTAATCGCGATGCGAGTTTGGGCGGCGGCGCGCTGATCGGCGGCTACAACGGACAGCTCGAATACTCGGGCGATTTCGGTCCGTATATCGTTCCGCAGGATACTTATCAGTTGGTTGACAGCGTTAGCTATTCGACCGGCGACCACACATTTAAGGTTGGCGGCACGATTTTGCGCCGCGATGTGGCGCTTTACCGTCCGAATCGCGGAAAAGGTTATTTCTTTTTGATCGGTAACGGCGATCCGAGTCAGTGCGGCGGCGCGGCTTCGACCGGTTACGAACAATCCGATTTGCTGATCGGTTTCGTCTGCAACTATCAGATCGGACCGCCGTTCGGCACGATCGGCACGCGGAACTGGGAAAACGCCGTTTTCGCGCAGGACGACTGGCGCGTGACGCGAAAACTGACGCTCAATCTCGGTTTGCGTTACGAAGTTTTAACCAATCCGACGGAAATGTACGGTCGTCAGGCTAACTTCGATTTGCCGACCGGACGTTTAATCGTCGCTTCGGACAGCAAAGACTCGCTGACGGAAACCGACAAAAACAATTTCAGCCCGCGCGTCGGTTTTGCTTATGATTTAAGCGGCGAAGGCAAATCGGTTATTCGCGGCGGTTACGGAATATTCTATTTTCTTGATCGCGGCGGTATTGATAATCAGCTCGCGCAGAATCCGCCGTACAGCGGTTTCTCGCAATTCAATTACACGGACGGCGTGCGTATCACGCTTTCCGGTCGCGCGCCGAACAATTCGCTTGATTCGCGTCTGGCAACCGGCGCTCTGCCGATTGGAAGCGTCAACGACGTTAATCTGAACGACCCGCGCAACGTTGCTGTTCTGGCAGTTCTGCCCGACAACAAAACTTCAAACGTGCAGCAATTCAACGTGCAGTTTCAGCAGCAGTTAACCGGCAATACGGCGCTGAGTGTCGGTTACGTCGGAACGCGCGGTCGCAATCTCGCGCTTTATTACAATTTGAACGGCAGAGTTATCGCGCCGGGAACAAATGCGCCGTGTCCGCGCGCCGTTGCTGCCGGTTCGGTTTGCTACCCAACTTTAGCGGGAAACCGCGTTAACGTTCGCGATGACAACGGCAAATCGCAGTACGATTCGCTGCAGGTTCAGCTCGAGCGTCGTTTTACGCGCGGCTGGCAGTATCGCGCTGCTTACACGTTCTCGAAAACCAAAGATAACGGCGAAGGCGCGTTTGATTCGGTTGGCGATACGAACATCAACTTCATCGAACCGTACACGACTTCGCGCATTGATTTCCCGCACGTCTTTTCGTTTGAATCGGTTTACGAAATTCCGTTCGGACGCGGAAAAGCCTTCGGCTCGGAAATTCCCGGCGTGCTCGATGCCATCGTCGGCGGCTGGCAGCTTAACGGCATTTTTCGCGCGCAGAGCGGTCAGGCATTCGACGTGCGGCGCAACGGCGTACGCGTTGATTTGGTCGGCGAACCGTATACGGACAATGGCAGCAGCAATCCGCCGTATTTGAATTTCGCGGCTTTTCGCGAAGCTCCGGCGGGACGTTTCGGCAATCTGGAACGAAACAGTCTGCGTTCGCCCTCGACGTATGAACTCAATCTCGGCTTGACGAAAAATTTCGGCATTTACGAGAAAATCAAAGCGCAGTTTCGCGCCGAGTTCTTCAATGTGCTGAACACGCCGCAATTGGGCGTGCCGAATACCGATCTCGGTTCGGCGCCGCCGACCGGCGCCCTGCGCGGCGATGAAAATTACTTCGGCGTGATTCGTTCGACCAGAGGTTTCAGCAATCGCCAAATTCAACTCGGCGTTCGTCTGGAATTTTAATAAATATTCGGCGGGCGACCGGCTCGCCGAATAAAATATTTGTTTTTTCTCAAGGCGTGAAAGATAATAATTTCACGCCTTTTGTTTAACTTTTCATCAATCTGCGGCTATGGAAAAAACGCTTCGCATTTTACTAAATCGCCTGATTATTTCCGGTTTTTTCGTTCTCGCTGTTTTTGCTGCTGCCGTTCAAACGAATGCCGCTTCGCCGTTTGCGCCGCAGATTCAGAAAGTCGAGCCGCCGAATTGGTGGGCGAATCATACGATCAATCCGGTGCGTCTGCTGGTGCGCGGAGCCAATTTTCAGAACGCGCGCGTCGTTTCAAAAAACAATTCGCTCAAAGTCTCAAACGTCAGAATAAATCAGCGCGGCGATTACTTGTTTTTTGAAGTGATGATCGCGGACAACGCGAAGATTGGAAAATACGAATTTGAAGTTTCAACCGCGAGCGGAAAAACTTCGATTCCGTTTGAAATTTCCGCGCCGCTTGCGTCGGCGAAAAATCCGGCGACGATTACGAACGACGACGTGATTTATTTGATAATGACCGACCGTTTTGCCGACGGCGACCGTTCAAATAATAAAGACGCGAATCGGCAAAATCCGCGCGCGTGGCACGGCGGCGATTTTAAAGGAATCACCGAGAAAATTCCGTACTTGAAAGAACTCGGCATCACGGCGATCTGGCTGACGCCGTGGTATGACAATCCGGACGAAGCGAACGAATGCGACAAACCGTGGTGTCCGAACACGAATTATCAC
>SXVE01000382.1 GCA_005790265.1 Acidobacteriota bacterium
ATCGTCGGCGCGATGAAAAGCTTCCATAATCGAAATTTTTTCTTCGACTTCCTTTAACTTCGAATTGGGAATCGTAATGATCGTATCCACACAGCCGCGCAGTTCCGCCAAACCTTTTTCGGCTTTGAGCATCCGGGCTTTTCCTTCAACGGAAAACGGCTTGGTTACCACGGCGACGGTCAAAGCGCCGAGTTCGATTGCTAAACTGGCGACGACCGGAGCCGCGCCCGTTCCGGTTCCGCCGCCGAGTCCGGTCGTGACGAAAACCATGTCTGAACCTTCCAAAACATCGAGCAGTTTTTCGTGATCTTCAAGCGCCGCGTCGCGTCCGACTTCCGGATTCGCGCCTGCGCCAAGCCCGCGCGTCAATTTGCTGCCGAGCTGAATTTTGATCGGCGCTTTTGACGAATTCAGCGCCTGCACGTCGGTATTGGCGACGATAAATTCCACGCCTTTGATGCCGGCGTCAATCATTCGATTGACTGCATTGCCGCCGCCGCCGCCGACACCGACCACCTTAATTCTTGCTCCGGTGATTGGAGGTTCGTCCATAAAAATTTTGATTCCGTTATTATTCATTTGGTGACCGTCCGTTGTCATTATTATTATTCCCCTCTTGTATGAATTGATTGAAAATATGAATCGGTGATGCTTTTTTGTATGATTTATCTTTTCAACAAGATATTGTGCCTTTGGCGAAAAAGCATACAACGATTTGGGGTAAAAAATCCAGTTAGAAAATTAAGTTTTCCCTAAATTTTACCCGAAAATTTCTTAAACCATTCAGCAACTTTGCGGGTCGGCGATTTGCCTCCCGAATTATATTCTCTGATTTGCGCGCGCATCGAAGACAGCGCTAATCCGCACGCGACTGCCCATTCCGGGCTTTGCACTTCTTCGGCAAGTCCGCCGAAGTATTTTTCCTCTAAAAAGCCGAGTCTCGTCGGCGCATCAAACACCTGTTCGGCGATGTCAACCATTCCGCGCGCCAGCGAACCGCCGCCGGTTAAAACGACGCCGCTCGAAATCTGCGCGTTCGTTCGTGCGACTTCCGCCGCAATGTGCTGCAAAAGCTCAATCGCGCGCGGCTGCATAATGTCGCACAAAATTTCTTTCGACAGACCGCGCGTTTCCGTTCTGCCGACCGGCGTGATTTCGATAATTTCTTGGCGCTCGCTTTCGTTCATCAGATACGACGCGACGCAGCCGTAATGATGTTTGATTTTGTTCGCTTCGGGAATCGAAACGCGCAGTCCGACGGCAATATCTTTCGTAAAATGCGTGCTGCCAAACGGAAAAACCGTCGTGTGCTGCACCGAACCGCGCCCGAAGATAATTAAACTCGTAATCTCCGCGCCGATATTGACAACCGCGCAGCCGTATTCTTTATCGTCGTCGGTCAAAGTGCTTTCGGCGGCGGCGAGCGGTTCTAAAATCATCTGCTCGACTTCCAATCCGGCGCGATTGATCGCTTTGACTAAATTCTGTCGTCCCGCGCTCGGACTGATGACGATATGCACGAGCGATTCGAGCCGCGAACCGCTCATCCCAATCGGTTCGATAATTCCGTCTTGTCCGTCAATGATAAATTCCTGCGGCAGACGATTGACGATTTCCCAACCGGCGGGCAATTGCATCGCGCTCGCTGATTCGACGGCGCGCTCGATGTCTTC
Source organism: Acidobacteriota bacterium (assembly GCA_005790265.1). Taxonomy (GTDB): domain Bacteria; phylum Acidobacteriota; class Blastocatellia; order Pyrinomonadales; family Pyrinomonadaceae; genus SXVE01. Next base: position 1,674 of record SXVE01000382.1, read on the forward strand.
CTCGGTTATTTCCCGTCCCATTCCCGCGACGGCGACGACGCCCGCTTTATTTTCGCCGCGAAAATGCTCGCCCGACATATTGACCGTCGCCATCTGAATTTCCAGCCCGCTGACGCGTTCGGCTTCGGAAACGGCGCGGCGAATTGATTCGGCGACGGCTTCGGTCGTCGTGACGATGCCGCGCCGCAGACCGCGCGATTCCGCTTCGCCGATGCCGACGATGTTCATTCTGCCGCCGTCCGCCGGTTCGCCGATGACGCATCGCACTTTGCTCGTTCCGACATCTAAACCGACCGAATGTATGTCACGATTTATCATTAAAAAATTTCGAGTCTAAAATTTATTGTTCAAAATTTAATACTATAAAATCAATTTTTCAAAAGCTTCGTTTGCGCCTAAATTCTAAAAGAATTCGCCGCGCGTTTTACCTTTCCGAGCCGCGGCTTTCGGGATGCGGATTTACCTTTTTCACTTTGTTCTGAAACCCAAGATTTCCCGGCTTCCGCTTAAATTTACCGATTCGATTTCCTTGCCGCGTCCGGCGATGATTTCCAAACCTTTCAGCAAACGCTTGCCGTAATTTTCTTTCCCCAGATCAATTAACACGATTTCCGAAGAGTCTTCGACGATTGCCTGCGGATCTTGTAAATCTTCGAGATTCACTTCTTTCACGCGTTTCGCCAAATCGAATTCGCGCCAATCTTCGAGCATTTTTTGATACATTTTGACGCGCATTTGATTGTCTTTCGCCGCGTTTTCGGCTTTCGATTCGTCCCAGCCTTTCATCACAAACGGCGGGCGCGTTTCCTGTTCGCCGACCAAACCTAAAATGACGCCTTCTTCATCAACCCAAAAATCGCCGCCTTTGATTCGCGCGATTGCCTGCGGAACTCGTTCGGTCAAATTCACGCGCACGCCGTCCGGCAAAATGCGCGACACGGCAACTGATTTGACGTAAGCCAGACGCTCGATTTTTTCTTTGATCGCGTTCAAATCAGCGTTCCAGACACCGGCTTTTTCCGTTTCGTGACCGACGATTTTTTCGATCTCGCTTTTTGAAGCGCGCGCGCTGCCGCGCACTTCAATCTGTTTGACGTTGAAAAATTCCGATGCCGTCACCGTGCGATAGCCCATAAAGCCTAAAAACCCGAGGCAAAACAAAATGCAAAAAATAAAAAACAGCGGCACGAAAAAATTCGCAAATCTGCCGTTGTTCGTTTTGCTGCGACGCACTGCCGCCGGTCTTTTTTTGCGTGCCGCGACCGGTTTGCTTTTCACCGCTGTTTTTCTGGTTCGTGCTGCCATAAATATTTACCGTCCAAACTGTTTTGTTTGTAAAAAAACTTTAATAAAATCGAACTCAACTGCTTCGTTCGCCGCTTTTCAAAACGCTCAAAAGTTCATCGGAAAGCCGCGTGATCGTTCCCGCGCCGAGCGTAATTACCAAATCGCCCGCCTGTAAATTCTCGACGACTTTTTCCGCCGCGTTTTCCACCGCGCCGATAAATGTCGCGTTTTTGTGTCCGTATTTTTTGATATTTTCCGTCAGAACTTCCGCCGTGATTCCGTCAATCGGATTTTCGCTCGCCGCATAAATATCCGTGACGAAAAGCACATCGGCATTATTAAACGAGAGCGCGAATTCATCCATCAATTCCTGCGTGCGCGAATAACGGTGCGGCTGGAAAACAACAACCGTTCGGCGTCCGCCCGAACCGTGTTTCGCTGCCGAAAGCGTCGCCAATATCTCGGTCGGATGATGTCCGTAATCGTCCACGACCGCGATTCCCTGCGCTTCGCCTTTAAATTGAAAGCGGCGATTCGCATTGCGAAAATTGGCAAACGCTTCGGCGATTTTCGCAAACGGAATTTCGAGTTCGAGCGCGACCGCCGTCGCCGCTAAAGCGTTGTAGATATTGTGCTGTCCGGGAACCGGAAGATTGATTTCGCCCAAAACTTCCGCCGATTTCCACACCGTAAAAGTCGAGCCGTAATTTTCGGTATATTTAATATTGTGCGCCGAAACATCGGCTTGCGCCGTCATTCCGTAAGTGACGCGGCGGCGTTTGATGCGTGGAATAATCAACTGCACGTTCGGATCGTCAAGGCAGATAATATCGGCGCCGTAAAATGGAACTTTGTTGACGAAATCGGTGAAACACTGCACCACGTCGTCCATTCCTTTGTACGATTCCATATGTTCCTTATCAATGTTCGTCACGACGGCGAGCGTCGGATTAAGCATCAAAAAAGAACGGTCGGATTCGTCGGCTTCGGTGACAAACCAATCGCTTGCGCCGAGCCGCGCGTTCGAGCCGAGCATTTCGACGACGCCGCCGACGACCGTCGTCGGGTCAACTCCGGCGTGTCCCAAAACCGTCGCGACCATCGAAGTAGTCGTCGTTTTGCCGTGCGTTCCGGCGACGGCGACCGAATACGGCTTTAAACTCATTAATTCGGCGAGCATTTCGGCGCGCGGAATCGTCGGAATTCCTTTTTCGCGCGCGATGATCATTTCGGGATTATCGTCTTTGACCGCCGACGAATAAACGACAACCTGCGCCGCGCCGATGTTTTCCGCCGCGTGCCCTTCGTAAACGGTCGCGCCCGCTTTTTCCAATCGGTCGGTGTTTTTCGATTTTTTCACGTCCGAGCCGGAAATCGAAAAATCGAGATTGCACAAAACTTCCGCGATGCCGCTCATTCCGATGCCGCCGATGCCGATGAAATGAATATTTTTAACGTGCCGAAACATACTTTTCAATTACGAATTACCAATTACGAATCACGAAATATAAATAAGAGTTACAAAATATAAATTGCGAAATGCGATTCACGATTCATAAATAACTGGAAAATAATTTTCCCTTCAATTCGTAACTCGTAATTGTTAATTCGTAATTTTCTTCTAACTTCCCACCGCCAATTTCTCAATAATGTTGACTGTTGCTTCCGCCGCGTCTTTTCTCGCCATTTTTTTCGCCGCGTTTTCCATCGCCGCAATCGTTTCCGGCGAATTTATTAAACCTGTAATTTCCTGCGCCAGCGATTCGCCGGTCAAATCTTTTTGCAAAATCATTCGCGCCGCGCCCGCCGATTGCAGCGCTTCAGCGTTTTTGCGCTGATGATCGTCGGCGGCGGTCGGCAGCGGAATCATCAGCGCCGCTTTTCCCGCAGCGGCTAATTCGGCGCAAGTCGTCGCGCCCGCGCGGCAGATGACCAAATCGCATTCGGCAAATTCCGCGACCATATCGGAAATATACGGTCGCACGTCGGCATTTTCCCAACCGGCGCGATTGTATGTTTCTCTCAACTTTTCAAAATCGAATTCTCCCGTTTGGTGGGTGATATTCAACTTGTCTTTCGGCAAATTCGGCAGCGCGTCCGCCATCGCATTGTTGATCGCGCGCGCGCCCTGCGAGCCGCCGAAAATCAAAATGTTCATTTTCGCGCTGCGCTCTTTCGGCTCAATATCAAAAAACTCCCGGCGCACCGGATTTCCCGTCACAATGCCTTTTTTTCCGAAAAACGGCAGCGCTTCATCAAAAGTCAGCGCGGCTTGCGTGACAAACGGCGCGAGCCGTCGATTGGTAAAACCGGGCAGCGCGTTGGAATCCATTACGAGCGTCGGAATTCGCAGCAAACTCGCCATCAAAAGAACCGGACCGGAAACGTAACCGCCCGCGCCGACGACGACATCCGGCTGAAAACTTTTAATCAAAGATCGCGCTTCGAGAAAGCTCTGCGGCAAAACGAACAAACCTTTTAATTTTCCCGCCAATCCGACGTTCTTTAATCCCGCGCTGTTGATTAACGAAAGCTTGAAGCCGTTATCCGGCACGATTTTCGTTTCGAGTCCGCGCGCCGTACCGACAAAAACAATTTCGGATTTTTCATCGCGCCGCAAAATTTCTTTGGCGACGGCGATTCCCGGATAAATATGTCCGCCCGTTCCGCCAGCGGCGATTAACACTTTCATTCTTTTTCGATTTTCAAAAACTCTAATGATTACCGGAAACTTCCGGTCGCTTCGCCCAAAGTTTTGCGTTTTTTGCGCCGCACCGGAGTTTCTTTTATTTCCGCTTGTTCCGCGCCTGAAAATCCGGCGAACTGCGAAATATTCAGCAGAATTCCGATGGCAAATAACGTCAGAACGACTGACGAGCCGCCATACGAAATGAACGGCAAAGGAATTCCTTTGGCGGGTAAAATCGAAATTACAACGCTGATATTAAACAAAGCCTGGACGGTAATTCCGGTAATAATTCCAATTCCGAGCAGCATTCCGAAACGATCCGGAGCCATCAACGCGGCGCGCGTTCCGCGCCAGAGCAGCATTCCGAACGCCAGAACAATCGCCATCGTGCCGATTAAACCGAGTTCTTCGCCGATCACCGAAAAAATGAAATCCGAATGCGGATACGGCAGATAGAAAAGTTTCTGCTGACCTTTGGCGAAACCTTCGCCCAGAATTCCGCCGGAACCGATGGCATAAAGCGATTGACAAACTTGATAACCGGCGCCCGCGCTGTTTTCTTTGGCACACGGATCAACGAAAGCGATGAGCCGCGCGACGCGCCACGGAGCGAAAACGAGCGCGCATACGCCGCCGAAAAGCATCGCGCCGCCGACCGCCGCCAAATGCAGAATTTTCGCGCCCGCCGCAAAATAAACGCTGACGAAAATCGCGCACAAAACGATGGTCGTGCCCAAATCCGGTTCGGCGAAAATCAATCCGCCGAGCACAAATAAAACTGCGAGACACGGAAAAACAGTTTCTTTCAACTCGCCGACCGTTTTTTCATTTTTCGTCAAAAAATACGCGAGAAAAACCGGCAGCGCTATTTTGGCGATTTCCGACGGCTGAAAAGAAACGCCGGGCAATCTGATCCAGCGACTCGCGCCGTTAATCGAACCGAACGCGAAAACCGCGATCAAGAGAACGACTGTTCCGGCTAACATTCCGTAAACAATCGGTTTGTTCTGATACAAATGATAATCAATGCGGCTGGTCGCATACATCACGAAAAGTCCGATCACCGTAAAACCCAACTGCTTGTAAAAATAAGTAAACTGGCTGACGCCTTCGGTTTCACGCAAGGCGATCATCGCCGAGGCGGAATAAACCATAATCGCGCCGAACAGCGCGAGCCCGGCGGCAATCGCGAATAAAAACCAATCTGTGCGGAGTTTCTTAGCCATCTTTAATCTTGCGTTTTGTGAATATCCATCAATTGCAGCACTTTTCTTTTGAAAACCTTTCCGCGTTCTTCAAAACTCGTAAACATATCGAAACTCGCGCACGCCGGAGCGAGCAGAACGCTGTCGCCGCGCCGCGCCGAATGAAATGCTTTTTCGACGGCTTCGCTCATCGTCGAAGCGCGCATCACTTCCGCCGATTTTTTTAACTGTCCTTCAATATTTTCCGCGTCTTCGCCGAAAACGATCAAGCGCCGAACTTTTTCTTTCACCAAATTGTCCAGCGGCGCGTACGGCGCGTTTTTTCCGCGTCCGCCGAGAATCAAAACGGTTTTGCCGTCTTCTTCGGCAAACGCTTCGAGCGCTTTTAAGGTCGCGTCAACGCTCGTCGCTTTTGAATCGTTGTAAAATTTAACGCCTTCGATTTCCGCGACAAACTCGATGCGATGTTCGACGCCTTTGAAATTTTTCACCGTTTCGCGCATCGAATCGGGCGAAGCGCCGCACGCCAAACCCGCCGCCAAAGCCGCCAGAATGTTTTCGACGTTGTGCAGACCGCGCAGAAAAATGTCATCGCGCGTCGTTAAAACTTTTTCTTTTCCGTCGGCGCGGCAAATCAAATCGCG
>SXVE01000383.1 GCA_005790265.1 Acidobacteriota bacterium
AAGTTATCTCTTCAAGAAGATTTAGTTCCCGTCGCTTACTGCGACATTCCAAAAGAAGCAGTCGAATATATTTTGAACTTTGACAAAAATTGACTTGTAAATTCGGGCGTTGAGTTCTGCATTTATACAATTTGCTTCTTGAAAACAGGCAACTGAATTAAGAAAGCTCGCTGAAAATAACGGGCAACATAACAATTCAATGGACGTGAGGGCGAAACAGCGACTTTGCTTTCGAGTCGTCCGTTAAACTTTAAGAGGCTTTTCGGCGGTTTCGCCCCACGTCATCTCAATCGTTAGACGGAATTAGCTGAATATATACTCAAGATTTGTTGTTTCTCATTTAAATTTGAAGACACGGACGCTCGGCGATTAGGCTTGGATGACCGGCGGCGTGGCTTGGACGGTCAGCGGTAAGGCTTGGATGACTGTCCGAATGGTTTGGGTGACCGTCCGAATGACACGGACGAGTGTCCGAAAGGCTTTGCCGGGCAGAAATAAGACCCGGCAAGCGAGCGAAGACAGGAAAATCTCCCGCTAAACAAGGCAAAACTCCCTTTTTAACCGGCGTATCTCCCTGCATTCGACTTGTATCACGCGGCGTATTCGCTCTATTTTGCGCCGTATTTCTCAATCAAACATAAACAAGGAGAATAAAATCACAATGGCAAAAGTAAATGTCAAAGAAATAATGGATAAATCAACGGAAATGAACGACGCGTGGTTTGAAGGCGCGCAGACGGTCGAGTTTGGCGGCGTGACGCAGACCGAAATGAACGATGACATCAAAGACATCGAAAAAGACAAGGCAGAGGAAAGCGAGTTGAAGGCGAAGCTGAAAATGGTGCAGGATAGCATCGAAACAAAAGCCGTCAAGCTCAACGGAAAACGCATCAGAGTCGGCAACGGCGTGCGCAGCAATCCCGATTACGGAACCGATTCGCCGCTTTACGGCGCGATGGGATTTGTCCGCGATTCCGACCGCGCTTCGGGTTTGACGCGCAAAGCGAAAAAACCGGCGGCTCGTTAATGAGCGCGGCTGAATCATAAAAAAGAAGAGCGAATCGCAGTATTACGATTCGCTCTTCTTTTTTTTCGCCGTTTAATACTTGCCGGTAAGTATTTCCGCTTTTGCGCCGAGCGGCGGAACGGTTTTAAGATGAAAGGATGGACAATAATGCAGATAATTCACCGGAACTCACAAACGACGCGGCGGAAGTTTCCGACAAATCAAGCGGATTTTTGCCGGTTCTGCGGCGCGAATGGTCGCTCGTCATTATCATTCTCACGACCGTTCTTTTTCTTTTATTCGGCGGCGGATGGCTCGCCGATCTTTCCAATCCGTTGTGGTTCGGTTTTATTTTAATCTGGCTTTTCGCGGTCATTCTGCTCGCGGCGTTCGCCATCGTGCATCACGCCGAAAGCCTCGCGATTATTCTCGGCGAACCGTTTGGTACGCTCGTTTTAACGCTGTCGGTGATCGGCGTCGAAGTGCTGATGATTTCCGCCGTGATGCTGACCGGCGACGGCAAACCGGCGATTGCGCGCGATACGATGTTTTCCGTCGTGATGATTTTGCTCGGCGGAATGACCGGCATTTCGCTGCTGCTCGGCGGTTTGCGGCATCACGAACAAAGTTATAATTTACAGGGCGCGCGCGCTTTTCTCGCTTTGATTATTCCGCTTGCCGTGCTCGGTTTGGTGCTTCCCGCTTTTACGACCGCGTCCGCCGGACCGACGCTTTCGCCGTTTCAAAGCATTTTCACGAGTTTGATGTCCATCGGCATCTACGGCATTTTTCTCGCCGTCCAAACACGCCGCCACCGCGAATTTTTTATCGCGCCGGAAAACGACGAAGCGGTCGAAGACGACGTGCATATTTACGAAGATCATGCGGTCGAATCAACCGCCGAACATGCGATTCTGCTGATTTTATATATTCTGCCGCTCGTTATTCTCGCCAAACAGCTCGCCGTGCCGCTCGAATACGCGACGATTCGGTTTAACGCGCCGCCGGTTTTGAGCGGATTCGTCGTCGCCGTGCTGATTCTCGCGCCCGAAGCGATCAGCGCCGTCAAAGCCGCTGTGCGCAATCAGTTGCAGCGTTCGGTTAACATTCTGCTCGGCTCGGTGCTGGCAACCATCGGTTTGACGATTCCAGCGGTGCTCATCATCGGACTCTTCACCGGCAAAACCGTTTATCTCGGACTCGGCGCCGTTGATACGATTCTGCTGCTGCTTTTGCTCGCCGTCAGCACGACGACGTTTGCCAACACGCGCACCAATGCGCTGCTCGGCGCGGTTCACCTGCTGCTTTTTCTCGCGTATCTGATGCTGATGTTTGAAAGATAAAGTGATTTAAGGATCAGATTTGAAACAGCGGCGCGACGGTTCAGGAAAAACTTTCGGTGGCGAACTCAATCGGCAATTCCGTTTCAAATTTCATTTCCCGACCGCCGCTCGGATGATGAAAAGCGAGACGATACGCATGCAGACACATTCGCGCGAAATCTCGTCCGCCGTATTTGGTGTCGCCGACAATCGGATGTCCGATGTGCGCGAGATGAATGCGCAGCTGATTCGTTCTGCCGGTGACCGGTTCGAGTTCGATTAAAGTCGAATCGGCGCGGCGTTCCTTTACCCAAAAACGCGTTATAGAAGATTTGCCGTCCGCTTTGATGTTCCAGAAACGCGTTTCCGCAAAACGTCCGATGGGCGCGTCAATTTCGCCTTCGTCCGCTTTGACAACGCCTTCGACGACGGCGAAGTATCTTTTCGCGACGAGCTTGCGCTGAAAATGCGACGCCAGCACGCGATGCGCGCGCGCCGTTTTGGAAACGACGAGCAAACCGGACGTTTGTTTATCGAGACGATGAATCAAACCGGCGCGAATATGCGGCGCAATCGCGGCAAACGATTCGTCGGCAATCTCACTTTCTTCATTCGTTTCGCTTTGCTCATTCGCTGCCATTTTTTCACCGACATTTTTCGTTTCGTTCAAGTAAAAAGCGAGCGCGT
>SXVE01000384.1 GCA_005790265.1 Acidobacteriota bacterium
AAAACGGTTCGTCGGCAAACAGAATAACGTGACCGGAACCGTTCGGCTCGTCAATCACGTAAGCCGTTCCTTTCAAAAGCCGTTCGGTATTTCCTTCCCAAACAAAACCGGAAATCGTCAGCGGTTTTGTCGGTTTGGCGTCGAAAACGAGCGCGTTTGTTCCTTCTTTTGAATAACGGAAAAAATATCCGCTCGACAGCAAAACGGGAATTTCATCTGATTCTAAGCCGTAAGTCAAATAAGAAGTGCGGTCAACCGTCGCGCGCATAATCGCGCCGGGAACGCCTTCTGGAACTCGTCCGGCGTTGGCGGACGGCGACGCAATCGGCGGCAGAATCGGCGCTTGCCAATCGGCTTTGTCGTTTTTCGGTTCGGGCGTCGCCGTCGGTTCGCCGGCAATTTGTTTTTTCGATTTCGGCGTTGGCGATGGGGAAACTTCAGCATCGGCGCGTTTGTCCGTTTCCGGTTCTTCGGCGACGGTTTCGGTATCGTCTTCGCTGCCGACGAGTTTTGTCGAAGTCAGTCCGACATCTTTCAGCGATGCGAAAACCGATGCGCCGCGCACGGTTATTAAAGTTCCGCCGTTGGAAACCCAAGTTTTCAGCGCGGCAATTCCGCCGCTGCCGAGCGCGCTCGAATATCTTCCGGCTGAACCGTCGGGCATAATTAACACGTTGTATTTGGCGAGCGCGCCGCCGCGCACATTGTTAACGCTGAGCGGCGTAAATTCGATTCCGTAGCGGTCGAGCGTCCACCAGATCGAACCGTACGAAGTTTGGTCAACCGGATCGTCGGCGATCATCGCGACGCGCGGCGCTTGCAGCGAGTAAACGTTTTCGCTGCCGACATTCGTATCGCCTTCTTCCGAATAACCGGAATTTACGGCAAACACGTTCACGCCCAACTCTTTTGCTAATCGGCTGATGGCTTCGTGAATATTGTCATTATTGCGCGTGACGCGAACGACGAACGTTCCGCGTCCGTAATTTCTGCCGCCCGCGTTTAATTGCTTGCTCGAAACGGCGACGCGAAAACCTTCCTTTAACAGCCGAATCGCCATCGCGCCCGCGCCGTCCGAATCGTACGGAATAATGTAGGCGACTTGCGCTCTGCCGGAAACAGAGCCGCGTTTGGCGTTTTCGAGGTATTCGGCGCTGACCGAATTCGCGTTGACATTCGTCGCGTCCTCCGTCCAAAAAGCGTCAACGCCGAACGCGAGCGGCATTGACCACGAAGTTATATCGTAAAAACGGTATTCTTCGCGCTGGGCGGCTTTTCCGCGCATTTCGTTGCGCTTAAATTTCGCCACTTCTTCGCGCACAAACGCGTCGTCCTGCGCGGTATCCTGTTCGAGCAACGCTTTAATCAGTTTTTTCTGCGGCTGATTCAAATCAATAATGTATGAACCGGCGGGAAAAGTTTTCGCGGCGCGGGGCGCGGTTTTTTGATCGTAGCCGTGCGCCGTGTTCGATGTGAATGACGCGCTGGCGACTTTTATTTCAATTCGAGCGCGCAGCAGATTTTCGATTAACTCGGCGGTTTTGCGGCGATCTTGATCGGGCACGATAACGATTCTTTTTAGTGTTTCATTGTTCGTTTCGGCAATCGCATTGCGCCGAAAATCGTAAAAATCCTGCAACCGCTGTGTTTTGTTTTTGGAAACCGTTTCGAGCGTCGTCAGACTGGCGACGAAATGCTTGGCGATTGCCGAACGCAGAGTCGCAATCGTGCCGTCGTCGCGCGTCCAGCGCAAACCTTTAAAACCGCCTCCATCGGTTTCATACGTCATTCCGATTGCGCCGTTCAAGCTCGGATACGAATCCCAGTAACCGGGATAAAAAAGATCGAAAATATCGCGCACGTAGTAATCCCAGCGATTGCGGTCAAACGCGGCGGCGTTCGCGCGTCCGAACGTGTCGAGCCATTTGTTCGTTACCGGCTGCGGCAGATTCGGATTGATCGGCAGCGCGGCGGGCGGAAAGAAATACTGCGACGGCTGACCGTGGTGATCAACGACCGTCTGCGGATTCCATTCAAAATAAGCCGTCTGCATATTTTTCGTTTCCTTTTGCGAAACGGCGATATTGTCGCGGTTCAGATCGAAACGAAAACGATTGTATCTGCCCCAGATTGACCACGGCTCGCGATGTTCGAGCGCGTTGCGATCAGCGTTGCCCATCGCGACCGAATTGTACCAGGTTACGAAACGCTCGTGTCCGTCCGGATTCTCGCCGGTTAAAATGAGCACGACCGTATTATTTAGAACGTCGAGCGTCGCCGGTTCGTTTGACGCCGCGAGCTGGTAAACGACCTGCATCATCGCTTCAAATGACGCCGATTCGTTGCCGTGAATCGTGTAAGCCATCCACGCGATGCTCGGATTATTCTGCACAATCGTGGCGGCTTGAGCGGGCGAAGTCGCGCGCGAATCGGTCAAACGCGCATTATTTGCCTTGATTTCATCGAGGCGCGCGATGTTCTGCGGCGAAGAAATCGCCACTAAATGCTGCATTCGGTATTCGTTCGTCAATCCGATGTCGAAAATCTTTACGCGGTCGGGCGCTGATTTGGCGATTGATTCGATGACGCGTTCCATCTGCGCGTAAGTCGTGTGATGATCGCCGACATCATAGCGCAAAATCGTCTGCGGACGCGGAACTTCGGCGCGATATTCGCCGCGCGTGTAAAAATCGAATTTTTCCTCGGTTTGCGCGCGAAAATTCGCGGCGAACGCGCAAACACAGACGACGAGCAAAAGCAGTTTAATTTTCATTGTAAAAAAGTGTTTTCCGAACCGGACAGATTTGAAATTAGTGTAACTTTTTAAGATATTAAATGTTACCGGCGAAAAGGTAAAACGACGATGAACAACACCCGCAGCGAAAAAATCTGCCCGCATTGCGCGGCACCGAAAATGAAAAGCTGGCACGATCTTGACGACGAACAAAAATTCCTCGTCGAACGCCTGCCGCGCAATACGGAATTCACCCGCGAACAAAGAAAAAAGCACCGCTTTTGCGAGCGATGCTGGTTTGAACTGACTGATTCTCAGGAAACAAAAGTTTAGTTTGCCATCACTGTTTTAGCTTCATCAGTATAAGCAGTAAGAACTGTTCCGGCTTTGATTTTTGCTTCTTTTCCTTTGCGCAAAAGTCCGAGCGGTCCAAACAAAACCGTTAGTGCAACGGTTGAACCCATATTATCGCCGCCTTGTCCGCTTTTTGAAGCGCGCAATTTTATTTTTTGTTCATCAACCGTTTGCGTTGATTCGATGCGCACACTCAATTCGCCGCCTTTGCCCATAAATCCTTTTTTCTTCGCTGCTGCAACCGTTCCTTTAACAAGCGTATCTTTGGCAATCACGACTTTGCCGTTGACCAAAACATCTTCCTGAACCTTAAACATTAAAGGATCACCTTCAACGACTTTTTGACCGCTGATTTCTTCAGTGGTCACAACTTTAATTTCCGTTCCGTCAGCGATGGAAACGCTCGTCGCTGGTCCGCTTGCAATTGAACGGGAAGCGCCGGTGCTGGTCGCATTTGAAGTTACATCCATTCCTGATGCTTTCTGCACCATTGCCAGAACGACAGCATCGGAAACACCGACTTTTTTCAAGGATTGAAGCGCCGGAGCAGAAGTGTCGAACGACGACATAGACGATTTGATTTTTGCGATAATAATCGAATCTGAAAGCCCGGCGTTAAGCATCTCGATGACAGACGCATTGGTTAAAGACTCTTGTGTTTTCGCCATCGCGCCAGCCGTTTGTGCATTGGCGACGGTCGGAGCTAAAACAAAATAAAAGGCATTTTGCGCCAGAACACAGGTTAAAGCTAAAGATAAAAATCTTTTCATTAATTTAATTCTCCAAAATAATT
>SXVE01000385.1 GCA_005790265.1 Acidobacteriota bacterium
AATATTTGCGGGAACTTGCGAAACTTGTTTTATTTCGGGCGTCAGCAACGCGATTTGCGCACATAAAGCAGTAGTAAATGTAGTGATGAACAGCGTAAGAAAAAGAATTTTTTTCATTTTGGTGGTTTCTCCTTTCAGCAAAAATACCACAAAAGCATTTAACTTAATACAAAATTATTCCCATTCAATCGTGCTCGGCGGTTTCGATGAAATGTCGTAAACGACGCGGTTGATGCCGCGAATTTCTGATGTGATGCGCGATGAAACCGCTTGCAGAAACTCAAACGGCAAACGCGCCCAATCCGCCGTCATTCCGTCGGTTGACGTCACGGCGCGCAGCGCGATTGTTTTTTCGTAAGTGCGAAAATCGCCCATCACGCCGACCGATTGAACGGGCAAAAGCACGGCGAACGCTTGCCACACCGCTTTGTAGAGATCGAAATTGTGCAGTTCTTCGATGAAAATCTTGTCGGCTTTTTGCAGCAGCGCTACTTTTTCCGGCGTAATATCGCCTAAGATTCGCACCGCCAAACCGGGACCGGGAAACGGATGACGCTGAAGAATTTCCTCGGGCACGCCTAAATCCTTGCCGATCAAACGCACCTCATCTTTGAACAATTCGCGAAGCGGTTCAATCAATTTCAAATTCATTTTTTCCGGCAAACCGCCGACGTTGTGATGCGATTTGATCGTCACGCTCGTGCCGCGCAAACTCACCGATTCGATGACATCGGGGTACAAAGTTCCCTGCACAAGCCATTTCACATCGCCGATTTTCGTTGCTTCCGCGTCGAAAACATCAATAAATTTCGCGCCGATTGCTTTGCGTTTCAATTCGGGATCAACGACATCTTTCAAAACGGCGTAAAAATCTTCGGACGCATCAACGCCAATCACGTTTAAGTGCAGTTTTTCCTTGTAAAGCTTGAGCGTGTCCTCAAATTCGTTCGCGCGCAACAGTCCGTTATTAACAAAAATGCACGTTTGCCGCTCGCCGATTGCCTGCTGCATCAAAACCGCCGCGACGGTCGAATCAACGCCGCCCGACAGTCCGCAGACGACGCGTTCGTTTTCGCCGACAAGGTTGCGAATTTTTTCGACTTCTTCGGCGATAAACTGCGCGCTCGTCCAATCGCCTTGGCAGCCGCAGATATTAAACAGAAAATTGCGCAAAACCTCTTTGCCGAGCGGCGTGTGCGCGACTTCCGGGTGAAACTGAACGGCATAGATTTTTCGTTCCGCGTTTTCCATCGCCGTCACGACATCGCCGGTCGTCGCCGTCTGCTGAAAACCTTCGGGAAGCTGCGTAACGTGATCGCCGTGGCTCATCCAAACGTCGAGTTCAAACGGCAGTTCGGCAAAAAGCTCGGTTTTGCCGCTCAAAATTTTCATTTTTGCGTGTCCGTATTCGCGCACGTCCGAAGGCGAAACCGCGCCGCTCAAATCTTTGGCGAGCAATTGCATTCCGTAACAAATCCCCAAAACTGGCGCACCAATTTTCTCGTAAAAACCCCGATCAACCTGCGGCGCGTCCGGCTCGTAAACCGAATTCGGACCGCCCGATAAAATCACGCCCTTCGGTTTTCGTTCCAAAATTTTCGCCAAATCATAAAAAAACGGCACAATTTCGCAGTAAACGCCTTGCTCGCGCACGCGCCGCGCAATCAGTTGCGTATATTGCGAACCGAAGTCGAGAATTAAAATAAGTTCGTGATTCATTAAATAAAATCTAAAATCTAACCGCCAAATTCGCAAGTCGGCTTGACAAGATAAAACAAAATTCTTAACCTATGAATTCGTCTCTCAGACGATATTCCGCAGTAGCTCAATGGCAGAGCATTCGGCTGTTAACCGAAGGGTTGTAAGTTCGAGTCTTACCTGCGGAGCCAAATTTTAATAATGAAAAAGGCAAGTTATCAGCTTGCCTTTTTTGTTTGTCGAAAATAGTTATCTTTTGGTTCTAGGCAGAATCTTTGGATAAAGCGTAAATCTGTTTTTCTGCCGGATAATTTCGCCTTTGCATTTAAAGAAACAGAATAAAGCTAAAAAACGTGAGAAAAATATTGTGGCGGAAAAACGTCGTCGTCATCTAAAAATATTTTTCATACGGTCAGTTAAAGATTTGGGAATAATTGAGCGGCGGTTATGTAGCTTTTTTGTTAATTGTTGCTTTTGCCTATTTGTTTCTCTATCATAAAAACGCTGAAAATGAGTTTTAGGAAACATTTTTTGTTTTCGATGCTAGTTTAATGGCGAAAAACAACACTCACATAATTACGGAAATCGAGGAAAGCTACCGAAATTTATTTGAAACGACGCTCGACGGAATGCTGATCGTTAATAACGACGGCGTTTACGTTGACGTAAACGCGAGCTTCTGCCGTTTTTTGAAGATTTCCCGCGAGCAGATTATCGGCGCACATTTTGAAAGATTTGTTTCGCCCGAAGACCTCGAAAAAGTCAGAGTATTGCTGGCGGAGCTTCGCGAAAACAAAAATTTCACTGCCGAATTCCCTTTGATCGCCGCTGACGAAAACCGCGTTGAACTGCAATGGAGTTCGCGCGCCAATTTCGTTCCCGGTCTGCACGTTTGCATCACGCGCGACGTAACGGCAAACAAAATGGCGGAAAACGCTTTGCGCGAAAGCGAATTTCGGTATCGAAGTCTTTTAGAAAACGCTAACGATATTATTTATTCTCACGACTTAAACGGCGTTTATCTTTCGCTCAATCGCGCCGGTGAAAGAATCACCGGTTACTCGCGAGACGAAGTCGTTGGGAAAATGAATATCACCGAAGTGGTTTGCCCGGAATACCTGAAGTTAGCCCGACAAGCGATGGCGACGAAACTTGATTCTTCGTCGCCGACGATTTACGAAGTTGAAATTCTTGCTAAAGATAAGCGGCGATTGACCTTAGAAGTGAGCACGCGCATTTCATACAGAAACGGAGAACCGTTTGCGGTCGAAGGAATTGCGCGCGATGTCACGACGCGGCGACGAACCGAACTCGAAAGAAAACGTTTGGCGGAACAAATCGAACAGCAGAAAAAGCGTTTGCACTCGCTTGTATCGAGCGTGCCGAGCGTCGTTTGGGAAGAATGGCGCGAACCGAACGAAATTCAACAATTCAGTTTTGTCAGTGAATACGCCGAAACGCTGGTCGGTTACAGCGTCGAAGAATGGCTCGCGACGCCGAATTTCTGGCTGACGATTGTTCATCCCGAAGATCGCCGAAAAGCGGCTGAAACGGCGGCGCAGACATTTGCCGAAGGTCGCTCCGGCGTCAATCGTTTTCGCTGGATTACCAAAAACGGGCGCACCATCTGGGTCGAATCGCAATCGGTCGTGATTCGCGACGAAGCGGGCAATCCGGTTGGAATGCGCGGCGTCGCTTTTGATATTACCGCGCAGCATGATAAGGAATTGGTCGAACAGTTTCTGCTTGAAGCAAGCGCGATGCTCGCCTCTTCGCTCGATTATTCAAAAACCCTCGATGCGGTCGCCAAGCTCGCCGTTCCGCGCTTTGCCGAGTGGTGCGCGATTGATATTGCGAGTGAAGACAACACGAAATTACAGCGTTTATGCAGCGCGCACGCCGATCCGGAAATGTTTCGCCGCATGCGCGAACTTTACGAACGATATCCGCCCGATGCCGGTGAAACAAGCGGAATCTATCAAGTTTTGCAAACCGGCGTCGCTGAATTTTACCCGCAGATTTCTGCTGATTTTCTCGAGGAAACGGCGCGCGATAAAAAACATTTTGAACTTCTTCAAGAATTGAACCTCGGTTCGGCGATGATCGTTCCGCTCAAAGCGCGCGGCAGAGTTTGCGGCGTGATGACATTTATTAATTCCGCTTCGGGAAAAATCTTTACCGGCGAAGATTTAGCGTTAGCCGAAGATTTGGCAAATCGCGCGGCGCTCGCGATTGAAAACACACGTCTTTTTCGCATCGAACAAAAAACGCGCGCCGCAGCGGAAAGAACGTCGAACTTTTTGACGCGCCTTCAAAACGTATCGTTCGCGCTGGCAGCCGCCGTGACGCCGCAGGAAGTAACTTTTACCGTGATCGAACAGGCTGCCAAATCGCTCGGCGCTCACGCCGGAGTAATCGTCAAATTAACCGCATCGGGCGATGAACTCGAAATCGTCAGCTCAATCGGTTTTCCCGAAAATGTAACCAGAGAATGGAAAAAATTCAGTCTCGCCGAAAAAGTTCCGATTGCCGAAGCGGTGCGTTTCGGCAAACCGATTCTCATCGAATCATCAGAAAAACACGCCGCGGAGTATCCGGCGCTCGGTTTGCTCGCTTCGGTGACGAACACTAATTCGATGGCGGCGCTGCCTATGATCGTCAAAGAACAGGTAATCGGCGCGATGGGTTTTAGTTTTCTTCAGCCGCAGAATTTTGCCGAAGATGTCCGCGCGTTTATGAAGGCGGTCGCTTATCAGTGCGCGCAGGCTTTCGAGCGCGCGCAGCTTTACGAAAACGAACGCGCGCTGCGGCAGCAAGCGGAAAATGCGAGCCGGATGAAAGACGAATTTCTCGCCACCGTTTCGCACGAATTGCGCACGCCGCTCAACGCAATTGTCGGTTGGGCGAAAATTTTATCTTCGGAAGCCGCCGACCCGGAAATGAATGCGCGCGCCGTTGAAATCATCGAGCGCAACGCTCACGCGCAATCGCAAATTATCGAAGACATTCTCGACGTTTCGCGAATTATCACGGGAAAATTGAACTTGAACGCGTCCGAAATCGAATTGAATGCGCTCGTCGCTGCCGCGCTCGAGAGCGTTAAACCGACGGCGCGAACAAAAGAAATAGAATTTACCGCTGATTTTTCGCCGGACTCGCTGCGCGTTTGGGCAGATGCCGACCGTTTGCAGCAAGTTTTGTGGAATTTGTTTTCAAACGCCGTAAAATTTACGCCGATTGGCGGCAAAGTGGAAGTTATCGTGCGAAAAACGAACGATTCGGCGGAAATTGCGGTGCGCGACAACGGGCAAGGCATCGAACCGGAATTTTTGCCGTCAATTTTTGATCGTTTCAGTCAGGCGGATGCGTCGTCCGCCCGTCAATTCGGGGGACTCGGACTCGGACTCGCCATCGTTCGCCACTTAGTCGAAATGCACGGCGGAACGGTTAAAGCCGAAAGCGCGGGCAGCGGCAGCGGCGCAACGCTGAGTTTTACAATGCCGCTGCTCGCCGCCGCCGCGCCGCCGGAATCTTTAAATGAGGCGGAGAAAAAAGATAAAATTCTTGCGTCGCCGCCTTTCGCCGTTTTGCCGGGAACTTCGCTTTTAATCGTCGAGGACGATCAGGATTCGCGCGATTTGCTATTGACTATTCTGCAAAAAGCGGGAGCCGACGTGACCGCTGTGGCTTCGAGCGGAGAAGCCGTCGAAGCGCTGAAAAATTTTCAGCCGCAAGTGATAATCAGCGACATCGGCATGCCGGGCGACGACGGTTATTCGCTGATGCGCCGCATTCGCGAAAATGAACGCGGCGACGGCAGTCAAATTCCGGCAATCGCTTTGACGGCTTACGCGCGCGACGAAGATCGGCAAAAAACCGCCGCATCCGGTTTTCAAAAACATATCGCCAAACCGTTCGATCCCGCCGAATTGATTGCCGCCGTTAAAGATTTGGCGAAAATTGAATAAGACGTTTGCGGCAAAACGAAATCAGACCGAAGTTGAAAATTGTCGGGCAATTGAGAAATTAGTCGTTTCAGCAGGAAAAAAATGATTTTACCAAATTCTATCATCGGCGTGTTCGGAAGCGGGCAGCTCGGTCGAATGTTTGCCATCGAAGCGCGCAAAATGGGTTATCGCGTGCACACTTTTTCGCCCGACACCGACACGCCGACCGGACAAGTCGCCGATTATGAAACGTGCGCCGATTACGAAGATTTGGACGCGGTGAAAAAATTTGCGAGCGCGGTTGATGTCGTGACGTTTGAATTTGAAAACGTGCCGTCGCAAACGGTCGAAATCGCCGCGCAGTTTGTCGCCGTTCATCCGCCGGGCGATGTTTTGCATACGACGCAGAATCGTTTGCGGGAAAAAAACTTTCTGCGCCGCAACAATTTTCCGCACGCTGATTTTCGACCGATTAAAACGCTAACTGATTTGGAAAACGCGATTGCGGAAATCGGCGCTCCGGCGATTCTCAAAACCGCCGGTTTCGGTTACGACGGCAAAGGTCAGGCGAAAATAAAATCGGCGGATGAAGCAGCACGAGCGTTTGCGAATTTGAACGGTCAGGAAGCGGTGCTCGAAACTTTCGTCGAATTTGAAAAAGAAGTTTCCGTCGTTGCGGCGCGCGACGCGCACGGCAATTTTGCGCATTACGGCGTAATCGAAAACGAACACGTCAATCACATTCTCGACGTTTCGTTTGCGCCCGCGCTCGTTTCCGAAAAAACTTTTCGCGAAGCCGTCGAAATCACTCGCGCCGTCGTCGAAACTTTCAATTACGTCGGCACTTTGTGCGTTGAATTCTTTGTTACGAAAGATCAAAAACTCTTGATCAACGAACTCGCGCCGCGCCCGCACAATTCCGGTCATCTGACATTCGACGCCTGTATTTCGTCGCAGTTTGAGCAACAACTGCGCGCCGTCTGCGGACTTCCGCTCGGCTCGACCGAATTTTTCAAACCGTGCGCAATGGCGAATCTGCTCGGCGACGCGTGGCAAAACGGCGAACCGAATTGGGCGCAAGCGCTGCGTTTTCCCGAAGTAAAACTGCATCTTTACGGCAAAGCCGAACCGCGACCGGGAAGAAAAATGGGACACTTAACCGCACTCGCCGATTCCGCTGCGCAAGCTGCCGAAATCATCAGGCAGGCTCGCGAAAGTCTCAAACAATAAAAACAAAATTAAAGTTTTTTCGCCAGCCAAACGCCTCCGAGGACTCCGCTAAATCCGAGCGCAATGCTGATCGTCAAATAAAAAACCGCTAAAACGTATTCGCGTTCTTTGCTTAGCTCGAAAAGTTCCAGCTCGAAAGTTGAAAATGTCGTGAACGCGCCGAGGAAACCGACGATCAGGGCGAGCCGCAG
>SXVE01000386.1 GCA_005790265.1 Acidobacteriota bacterium
TGAATCAAGCATTGCGAGAACACCGTATCGAACTCCGCGTAAAAAACTTGACATACTTTCAAAGTCACCATCTTTTGCAATAAACATTTGAGGACGCTTCATGACGTATTCAAGAAATTCAATAGTTTTGTTAATATTGACTTCGTCCATTTTCAAATCCAATCTTCTCGCGCACGGCGTAAATCGCTTTGTCCTGCGATTCATGGTAAGTGCGGACGAGCATTTCGGCTAATAATCCCATCAAAATAAATTGAATCGAGATGGCAAACATCACGATTGAGAGAATCGGCAGCGGCGTTTCGACGAAATCGGCGTGATATTGCGGAAAACCGAGGCGATTGGCGAGTTTTAGAATGATCGCGTAAATCCCCGATAAAATCGAGATGAAAAAAGCGAGCATGCCGAATGTGCCGAAAACGTAAATCGGTTTCGTTTGATACGACGCCATAAATTTGATCGTTATTAAATCGAAAACGACTTTGAGCGTGCGCGAAATGCCGTATTTCGATTTGCCCATCGTGCGCGCGTGATGATCAACCGGAATTTCGGTGACGCGCGCGCCCGCCCAACTCGCGTAAATTGGGATGAAACGATGCATTTCGCCGTAAAGTTTGACGTCCTGAATCACGTCGCGGCGATACGCTTTTAAGCTGCAACCGTAATCGTGGAGCGGAACTCCGCCGATCCACGAGATGATTCGGTTGGCGATTTGCGACGGGATTTTTCGCAGAACGAGCGCGTCTTTGCGGTCTTTGCGCCAGCCGGAAACCACGTCGAAACCTTCGTTTAATTTGTCGAGCAGCCGCCGAATATCTTTCGGGTCGTTCTGCAAATCGGCGTCCATCGGAATCAGAATCTCGCCTTTCGCTGCATCAATTCCGGCGCTCATCGCGGCGGTTTGCCCGTAATTGCGGCGCAGCGAAATCACGCGCACGCGCGCATCGGCGGCGGCGATTTCGCGCAGGATTGCCAGCGATTTGTCGGTCGAACCGTCGTCAACGTAGATCACTTCCGCCGTTTTGCCGAGTTCGCTCAAGGCTTCGGAAATCTTCGCGTGCATCGGACGCAGATTTTCCTCTTCGTCTAAAACCGGCAAAAACAGCGACAATTCCGGCGCGATTTCTACCGGATTTTTGGAAATTTGTGTTTGTATCGAGTTCATTTCAAAAGGCAAATAAGAAATGTAAGGCTTTTCAGCGGAAAAATACAGCGCGAAGAAACTGGAAAACGGAAAACTGGCAAGAGAATGGAAAATGTAAAATTGAAAATGGATAATAAAAAATAGTGAGTTGAACGGAAGTTTTTGAGAAATTTTTCAAGCGACGATAAAAAACTTAATTTTCCGTTTTCCATTTTATACCTATGAACATCTGGGAAATAATTTTGCGGCTCGCGCCGTTCGTCAAACCCTACAAATTTCTCGTTGTCATTTCGCTTTTTCTCACTTTGATCGGCGCGCTGGCGGCGCAGATTAATCCGCTCGTTTTGCGTTATACGGTTGACACGATTCAGCAATTGTTAAATGAAGGAAAAACCGCCGCCGGAAGCGCGTCGCTGCTTTTGTTTATTTCGGCGGTTTTGTTCGGCAAGGAACTCGTCAACATCGCCGTCAAATACGGGCAGAGTATGATCGGCGAACGCATTCGCGTCAATCTGTCGAGTCAGTTGTCGCAATACGCCGTCGAGCGCATTTTAACTTACAAATACGCGTTTTTCGCGTCGGACGAAAACGCGACGGGCAAGCTGCAAACCAGGATTGATCGCGGCGCGGAAAGTTTGACGCGTTTTGTTCAGCGCATTTTTATTGATTTGCTGCCGCTGTTCGCCAACGCCGCGCTCGCGCTCGTTTTAATGTTTTCCGCCAACGTCTACGTCGGTTTGATCGCGTCGGTGATTATGCCGATTTATTTTGTTTTGAGTTGGCGGCAAGCCGGTTTATTAAAAGGCGTGCGGCGCGGTTTGCGAACTTTGCGCGAAACAAAAACGAACGGGCTTTTTAATATCATCGAATCAATTATCGTCATCAAATCGTTTGTCCGCGAAGAATACGAGCGCGAAAAACAGGCGAAACTGCAAAACGATTTGATTGACGCGCAATTAAAACAGCGCAAAACGAATTACGTTTTCGACGCGCTCAAAACCTTTGCCGAGCAGATCGGCGTCACTTTTATCATTATTCTCACCGCGTATCTCGTGCTCGACGGGCAAATGACCATCGGCGCGATTATGTTTCACATTTTGCTGTTCAACAACGTCAGCGCGCCGATTCGCCAGCTTCACCGCATTTACGACGAAATCAACGAAGCTTTGACTTATGCCGAAGGTTTTTTTGAAGTTTTGGACGCGAGTGAATCGGTCGAAGAATCAGGCGCGATTACAACCGCAAATTTGAAAGGAACGTTTGAACTGAAAAACGTTAATTTCACCTATCCGAACGGAACGCAGGCGCTTTACGAAGTTAACATGACGATTCCCGCCGGAAAAACCGTCGCTTTTGTCGGACTTTCCGGTGCGGGAAAATCAACTCTGCTTAATCTTTTGTGCAAATTTTACGAGCCGTCGAGCGGCGAAATTACGCTTGACGGCGCTGATTTGCAGGATTATGATACGCATCTTTTGCGGCGAAAAATCGGGCTGGTTTTGCAGAAAAATCACATTTTCAAAGGCTCGATTGAAGAAAATATTCGTTACGGCGAAATGAACGCTCGTTTTGCAGAAGTCGAAAACGCCGCACGAGATGCGTACTTACACGACCAAATCGTTCACCTACCGCACCGATACGAATCCGACGCGCAGCAGCTTTCCGGCGGACAACAACAGCGAATCGCCATCGCCAGACTGTTTTTAAAGGATCCGCCGATTATTTTTCTCGACGAACCGACGGCGAGTTTGGACGCGATTGCGACCGAACAAATTAAAAACAGCCTCGATGCGATCAAAGAAAACCGCACAACGGTCGTCATTTCGCATAGCATTTCGCAGATTATTGATTCGGACGTGATTTTTGTCTTAAAAGAAGGGCGCGTCGTCGAAAGCGGCACGCACGAACAGCTTTACCAATCAGGCGCCGTTTACCGCGAAATATTTAACGCTTCGGCGCGCAGCTTGAATCTGGACAGAATCTCCAAAACCTTAAACTCGTAACCTGGAAAAAACAATCGTTTGGGGAAAATTAAATTTTTGTTTTTTGCTTTATTTGCTTTGTAGGCGATTAATTTTTTATGATGAACCTTAAAACAAACGGAGGAAATTAATGGCAAAGGTAGCGATTATTTATTACAGTCAGACAGGAACGACGCATCAATTGGCTCAGGCGGTCGAAGAAGGCGCAAAAGCAGCGGGCGCAGAAACGCGATTGTTGCGCGTCAAAGAAACCGCGCCCGACGAAGTTTGGACGGGAAATGAAAAGTGGAAGGAACACGTCGAAGCGACATCGGACGTTAAAGAAGCGACGAACGACGATCTCGAATGGGCGGACGCGATTATTTTCGGCACGCCGACCAGATACGGACAGCCTTCGGCGCAGCTCAAAAATTTTATTGACCAAACCGGCGCGTTGTGGGCGAAAGGCGCTCTGACCGACAAAATCGGTTCTTCGTTTACTTCGACCGCAACGGCACACGGCGGACAGGAAGCGACAATTCTGGCAATCAACACGGCGTTTTACCATTGGAATATGCTGATCGTTGCTCCCGGTTACGCCGATTCGATTCAGTTTCAAACCGGCAATCCGTACGGCGTTTCGTTTACATCGAACAACGGAAAAGACGATCCCGACGACGCGCA
>SXVE01000387.1 GCA_005790265.1 Acidobacteriota bacterium
GCTATCGGTGCTTACTATAATACGGTTAAGCAAAGTAATATTGGTCTAACCTTTTTGTGCGTAGGAGCAACCATAGTGATAATTGTTTTGGGTTTTTGGAGTTTTGTAATTTCCATATTCGGTGGGTTTTGGGTTGGACTATTGTTTTTCGCTCCAGTCGTTTTATCTGTAATTACCGTAATTCTCGCATTTTCTTCTAGGATTAAAGCTGAATCTTCCAGAACTGAAAAATTATTTTCAACACTATAAATTCAGACACTATATTGCTCGACACTTTTCACTATTTTTCGCTGGCTATTTACCATTTCCGAGTTTTCATCTATACTAGCGAAAGTTTGCCGGAAATTTTTTAGGGAATTGACACGAAAGGCAGATTTTTCAAAGGATTTTTTACATTCGGTGTAGTTTTTATTGAACGATATTTATAGTTCGGGTTCGAGCGCGATTTGAGTGAAGAAATCGGCGCTCCCTAGTTTGAAAAAAGTCGCTGACGGCTTTTTGTAAAAACGAGATTCCTGCGTGAACAAACTCAAGGTTGCGAAGCGTTTTGGAAATCACTTCCAAAATCAAAAAATATCAATAAAAAAACATAAAACCTGCGTTTCGCTCGGTTAGACGAGCCGACGCCGGAGTTTGTAAATTTTCCCGTCTCTGAAAAAGTCTACGCTTACTCAAAAGCGTTTGCCGCAATTTCCATTAATTTAATTTTTCCGCGCAAAGCTCAAATATCTAATATTTTCGAGGAAAATAATTTTGTATGTCGAAAGAAATGATTATCAGCGTCAACGGACGCGAAAAGAAAATCGCCATTCTCGATAACGGTAAAGTAACCGAATTTTATATCGAACGCGGCGAAGAAAATTCCGGCGTCGTCGGCAATATTTATAAAGGACGCGTGCAGCGCGTGCTGCCGGGAATGCAGTCGGCGTTTGTCGGCATCGGACTCGAACGCGACGCGTTTTTGTATGTTTCCGACTTTTTCGATGAAGAAGAAGAAATCGAACGCATTGTGATGGAAAAATCGGCGAAAGTTTCGCCGGAAGACGCGCGCCGCGAAGCCGACGACCGCATCGAACGCGCGCGGCTCGAACGCGAAAAACAAATGGAATCGGTGCAGGACATCGCCGAACCGCTCGCCGAAACCGACAAAATTGGCGCGGCGGACGAAGATTTGTCAGATGAATCGCCGGCACCGAGCGGACGCGGCAGAGACCGAAAACGCGGCAGAAAAGACAGAAACGAACGAACCGAAACGGTGCGAACGGCGGAAAACGACAGCGATTTGACCGAAAGCACGGCGAGCGAAAACGAAATCAGCGATGAGGAAATCGGCGACGACACGCCGTTTGAAGCGGAAGACGAAAACTTTCCCGCTGTGTTTGAGGAAGCCGTCAACGAACCGTTGATTTTTGAAATGGAAGATTCGGGTTTCGAGCGCATTATTGACGACGAAGAAACGACCGGCGACATGTTCAAAGACGCGTACGTGCAGGAAGCAATCGTTGATAAAGTGCGCGCCATCGAATTTGATATGGAAGGCGCAGGCGAAATGGAAGTCGGCTCTTTGCTCGGCGAAGTAACGGCGGAAAGCGGCGGTTTTGAAAGAATCGCCGACGAAGATGAAGACGAAATAACCGCTGAACCGGCGGAAAAAAGCCGACGTTCGCGACGCGGCGGACGCGGCGGAAAACGAAAAAACAGCGAGACGCAAAGCGGCGAACAATCGTCTGCGCCGGAAAGCGAAACGCAAAGTTTGAATCAGGAAAACAGCGCAGTCGCCGCCGATGATAACGAAACGGCGGAAACGAGCGACGATTCGGTGAAAAATAAAAAATCATCTTCACGCCGAACCGGCAAAGCGAAAAAAGCAGCGGATAATCCGGCTGTTGAAACAGCTGCTGAAACCGCAGGCGCGGCGGACGAGAATCAGCCTGACGGCAAACGCAGCGGTAAAAAATCGAGTCGCAAAACAAAGAAAACCGCTGAAGCGGAAAATATCGAAGACGCGCAGGCGAGCGTGCGCGAAACCGGCGACATCGCTGATATGGCGGTACGGCGCGGCGGGCGCGGCGGACGAAATCGGCGCGGCGGACGCGGTCGCCGTCCGGAAGGTGAAGAAGAAGGAACAGAGACGAATGAAACTGATTTCGATGAAACGGAATCGTTTGAAAATGAAGTTGAAGTTTCGGAAAAAGAAGCGCAGCCGGTCGCCGTCGCCGAACGCGAACCGCAATCTAATCGCGGCGACAGAAACAACTACCAAGGCGGAAGCAACGGCGGCAATCGCGGTCGCGGAAACGAACGCGGCGCAAACGAACGCGGCAACGAACGTTCCGAAAGAAACGAACGCAGCGAGCGCAATGAACGCGCCGAACGACCGGAACGCAACGTGCGCAATGATCGCAATGATCGTAACGACCGAAGCGAGCGCAATGATCGTCCCGAACGAAATGATCGCGGCGAGCGCAGACAGCAGCCGACGATTACGGATTTGCTGCGCGAAGGACAGGAAATACTCGTGCAGATCGCCAAAGAACCGATTGCCCGAAAAGGAGCGCGCATCACTTCGCACATCGCTCTGCCCGGCAGATTTTTGGTTTATATGCCGACGATTGAACATCTCGGCGTTTCGCGCAAAATCGAATCGGCGGGCGAACGCAGTCGTTTGCGCACGTTGATTCAGACGATCAAACGCGAAGAAGAAGTGCCGAGCGGCGGTTTTATCGTGCGCACGGCGGGCGTCGGCATTTCCGAAGAAGATTTGCGGCAGGACGCGCGTTATTTGATCAGAACGTGGCTCGACATCAAAAAAACGTCGGAAAAGAAAAAATCTCCGGCGCTCGTGCATCAGGATTTGGATATTATTCAGCGCCTTTTGCGCGATCAATTGTCCGACGATTTTACGGCGATTCGCGTTGATTCCGAAGAGGAATATTTGCGCATCGTCGAATTCGTCAACCGCATTCAGCCGCGTCTCGTCAATCGCGTGAAACTTTACACGCGCGAAACGCCGATTCTGGAAAACTACGGCGTGCAGGAAGAAGTTGACAAGGCTTTAAAGCCGCGCGTGTGGCTCAAATCCGGCGGTTATTTGGTGATTAATCAAACCGAAGCGCTCGTCGCGATTGACGTGAACACCGGCAAATTCGTCGGCAAAGGCAGCAATCGGCTCGAAGATACGATCACGAAAACGAATATGGAAGCGGTTGACGAAATCGCGCGACAAATTCGGCTGCGCGATTTAGGCGGAATTATCGTGCTCGATTTGATTGATATGGAAGATCGCCGCAACCGTCACAAAGTTTCCCAAGCGTTGCAGGAAGCGTTATCTTCGGACAAATCGCCGACCAAAGTGCTTTCGTTCAACGATTTCGGGTTGATTATTATGACGAGAAAACGCGTCAAACAATCGCTGGAGCGAACGATGTGCGCGCCGTGCGATTATTGCGAAGGCGCCGGTTGGGTAAAATCGCCGCAAACAGCTTGCTACGAAATTCTCGAGGAAGCGCGGCGTCTTTCCAAATCGCTCGATGACGTGCGGCAAACCACTTTGCGCGTTCATCCGGAAGTTGCCGAAGCGCTGCGCAAATCCGAACGCGCTGTGCTCGAAGAAATCGAGGCTTATCTCGGCAATGTTGACATTACCGCCGATAAACACATTCATCAGGCGCAGTTTGATTTTGCGTTTATTTAATTGAAAACGGATCAAAAAGACAAAAAGAGACGCGTGATAGTTAAACATCACGCGTCTCTTTTTCTATTTCTATTTGTCTTTATTGATTACAATTTCAAATCTTTTTTGAGTTCTTTCGCATTTTTAGGCGTTGCAAAAATCGCATCGGAAATCGGCTTGTTAAATTCGATATTTTCGTAATTGATGCGCGAAACCTGCACGTTATTGGTGAAACGGTCAATGATAAACGGCGTTCTGATGCCCTGAACTTCGATAAATTGAGCGTAACGATCTTCTTCTTTCACTTCTGCGCCGTCGGCGTTCGTCGTTTTGTAAGTTGATTTGACCGGCGTTCCGTCATCGCTAAATTCAAATTCAACCGTGAAACCGCTGGCGTAAACTAATTTGACGACATCGTTGCGTTTGCCAAGCGTTCCTTGTTTTTTGCCGACGTAATTTAACTGCGCCGCGCCGCGCCAGCCGCCGCGCAAAAGATTGTCGAGGCTGACGTTAATTCCGCGCTTGTAATTTTCGATTTGCGTCGCTGTTTGTTCCTTAATGATTTGCGCTTCGCCGTCAAAAATCCAGCCGCTTTTGCCGATGTTTGTTTGGACATTTTTCGCGCCCGTTCCTTTAAATTCGGTGCGTTCCTTGTCGGGAAAAACAATCACGTCAACGAACGACTGAAACGAAATAATCGCATTGTCGCTCATCACGCTGAATCGCCCGCGCCCGATTTGCGTTTTGACTTGCAAATATTTATCGCCGCCGAGCTTTTCAACCGCTTTTTTGATGACGGCTTCGGCTTTCTCGGCAGAATCCGCCGCTGCCGCATTCTGTGCGAAAATATGCATTGATAACAGAAAAACGATTGATGAAATATTGACGAAACAAAAAAGAAACTTGCTGAGAATTTTCATATAAAAAGTAAAAAAGGCTTCGATGAATTTTATCATCAAAGCCTTTTCCGCCAAAAGAGTTTTTTAACCCGTTTACCGTTTAATTTAAGCTGAAAGCATCAGTTGATTTGACGACGATTTCGCCGTCTTCGGCGTCAACCGTAAAGCGCATCGCCGTTTTCCATTGATTGGTAATCGGCAATTTTACTTTCTGGTCAATAAACCGTTTCAGGAAACGCGCGCCGTAAGCCGGACTGTAACCTTTTTCGGTGACTAAATCGAGCGCCGCTTCGGTGATTTCGACGAATTTGCCTTGCCGCTCCATATTGCGTTTGATTTTCGCAATATAAATTTTGGCGATTTCGCGAACTTCGTCCATTGTCAGCGGCGAAAAAACGACGATTTCGTCAATGCGGTTGCGGAATTCCGGCGAAAATCTCGTTTCCGCGGCTTTCATCACGTCGCCTTTGATTTCCTTCATCTCGCCGCGCGATTTCATTCCGAAACCGAGCGGTTTTTCGTACTTTTTGAAACTTTCCGAACCGAGATTGGAAGTCATAATGACAATCGCGTCCGAAAGATAAACTTTCTTGCCGCGTCCGTCAGTCAGCCAGCCTTCGTCGAAAGCCTGCAAAAAGATGTTCATCAAATACGGCGACGCTTTTTCGACTTCATCGAGCAGCAGAACCGTGTACGGATTTTCGCGCAATTGCTCGGTCAAAATTCCGCCGCGTTCCGAGCCGACGATTCCGCGCGGCATTCCGATTAATTTCTCGATGCCGACCGTGCCTTCGCCGTATTCGCTCATATCAATGCGAACCATTTTTTCTTCGTCGCCGAACATAAATTCGGCAACCGCTTTGGCAAGTTCGGTTTTCCCAACGCCGGTCGGACCGAGGAAAAGCAGAACGCCGTCGGGCGCGTAGTGATTTTCTTTGAGCGGACCTTTATTCAAGCGCAACCGTTCAGCAACGGCGCGAACGGCGTCTTTCTGTCCGATCACGCGATTTCCAAGATCGAGTTCCATCGCCGAAAAACGGTCGGAAGTGTCGCGGTAAATCATATCGCGCGGAATCCGAGATTCCTGCGAAATTACGTCAATAATATGTTCCGGTTTGACGACGAGCGACGCCGGTTCGTTGATTTCCACTTTGACCGAAGCCGTATCGAGCCAGCCGATTGCTTTGTCGGGCAAATGCAGATTGCGAATGTATTTCGGCGACATCTCCAGAGCCGTGTTGATCGCTTCGTCGGAAATCGTGACCGAATAATTTTTCTCAAGTCGCGGTCGCAATCCGAGAAGAATCTCGCGCGTTTCGGCAATCGTCGGTTCGTCAACTTTGACTTGACGGAAACGACGCGCCAGCGCTTCGTCTTCGCCGATGTATTCTTTGTATTCGGTCAAAGTCGTCGCGCCGATAATGCGCAGTTCGCCGCGTGCGAGCGCGGATTTAAACATATTTCCGGCGTCCGAACTCGTTCCCATCGCTGCGCCCGCGCCGATAATCGTGTGCGCTTCGTCAATGAAAAGAATGATGTTCGTTTTTTCTTTAACTTCGTCAATAATGCCTTTGATGCGTTCCTCGAACATTCCGCGCAGCATCGTTCCGGCAACTAATCCGCCCATTTGCAGCTGAACGATGTGCGAATCGCGCAAGCGTTCCGGCACTTTTTCCGGTTCTAACTCAATCAAACGCGCCAAACCTTCAACGACCGCCGTTTTGCCGACGCCCGGTTCGCCGACGAGCATCGGCGAGTTTGAACGCTCTTTGTGCGCGAGAATTTCGATCATCTGACGAATTTCCTGTTCGCGCCCGATGGTCGGCGGAATTTTATCCTGACGAGCGAGTTTATTGAGCGAAACGCCGAAGTGTTTCAGGAACGAAGGCAATTCGTATTTTTGACGCACTCTTTCTTCTTCCTTTTCGCGTTTGCGAATTCTCGTGCGAGCCGTCTGCGCGACTTCTTCCGCCGGAACGCCCAGATTTTGCAGAACGTCGTTTAAAATACTGCGTTCGTCGTTCGACAAAACGTAGAAAATATCGCTGCCGTCAATCACGCGCCGACCTTGCGAACGCGCTCTATCCATTGCTTTCTTAAACAAATCGGTTGTTTCCGGCGCGATGCGAAAACCTTTTCCGAGATGCTGCCGTCCCGAATCCATTCGTTTTTCAATCAATAACTTGACCGAACGCGGATCAACCGCCAGATCGCGCATTGTCGCGTTGAAAAGTTCGGCTTCTTCGTTGGCGATAGCGTGCAAAATATGCTCAATCGCCACAAAATTTTGATCGCGACGCTTTGATTCATCTAAAGCGATTTCCAAAATTCGCCGCCCCGATTCACTAAATTTATCTTTGTATGCGTCTATATCTGCCATAATATTTACTCAATTTAATCCTAGAAACTTTTGATGCCGAAAAGCCGCCTTGTTCTGCCCGTCTATCATAACATTTTGAAAAGCGGCGCGAAAAGAAATATAGGGAAAGACCATTGAAAATCTTTCCCTACGCAATTTATTAAAACTCGTTTGTTTTTTAACATTAAAAACTTTGATTAGCAGCACACTCTCGCTGATTTACTGAACAAATAATCGCAGCTCTATTCAGCCTGCGCTTGCTGCGCCGCCGCTTTGCCGACCTGGACGCGCGCCGGGCGCAAAAGTCGTTCGCCGAATTTGTAGCCGCGCGAATATTCCGCCGTGATTTTGCCGTCGCGTGCCGCCTCGACCGCGATCATATCAATCGCTTCGTGCAGTTCCGGGTTAAAATCCGCGCCGATTGACGGCACGGCTTCGACGCCGACGCTCATCAGTGCCTGTTCAAAAGAACGCGCCGTTCCTTTGACGCCGCCGAGCAGATGTTCGAGCGACGAATCTTTTTCCGCGTGGTCAATCGCCAAAGTCAGATTGTCGAGAACGGGCAAAAGCGTCGTCAGAAAACCGAATTGCCCTTGTTTGGCGCGATCTTCGAGCGTTTTCTGCATTCGCCCGCGCATCTCCTGCGTTTCGCGTTCCAGACCGCTTTTTACTTCTTCAAATTTTGCCTGCACGCCGACGAGTTTCGCTTCCGCCGCTTCGCGCCGCTGCGTTTCTTCGCGCAATTTGTTTTCAAGCTCCGTTTCGCGCATTGATTTCACTCGTTGTTTCGACTGCTGATCTTCGGCGGAATTAACGTTTTCGCTTTCCATATCAATATAATCTTCGCCGGTAAATTCTTCAGCCGCTGCATCTCGCTTGTTTTCTTCGTTATTGTAATCTTGCTCGTTCATTTTTTTTCTATTAAACCAACTCATAAAATTTGATAAATAATTTGCTTAACAAAAGTCTAACAAACCATCTATCTTTTGGAAAATTTGCCACAGAGTTCACAGAGAACAC
>SXVE01000388.1 GCA_005790265.1 Acidobacteriota bacterium
ATTCAGGGATTCGGCGCGATGCCGCTCGATTTACCGGCGTTATCAATTGATATCGCGGCGGGCGCAAGTCATAAATGGCTGTGCTCGCCCGAAGGCTGCGGCATTTTATATCTAAGCGACAAAGCGCGCGAACGCGTCCAGCCGACGCTTGTCGGTTGGATCAGTGTCGCTGAACCGTGGGATTTTGAAGATTACGAACAGGCTTTCAAACCGAACGCGCTCGCTTGGGAAACCGGAACCGGCGGAATCTCGCTTTTTTACGGTTTGGAGCAAAGCTTGAAAATTTTGCACGAATGCGGCGCGGAAAATATCCGGCAGCATCTCGAAACACTCAGCGATTATTTGTGCGAATTGCTGGCGAACAAAAATTATGAAATCGTCAGCTCGCGCGCGAAAAGTGAAAAATCGCAAATCGTTTGTATCAAACATCGCGGCGATTTGACTTCTAATTTCATCGCCAAACATTTGGAAAACGAAAAGATTATCGTCTCGCCGCGCGGCGACCGCGTTCGCATTGCGCCGCATTTTTTCAACAATCGCCAAGACATCGAACGCTTGGCAGATTCTTTGCCTTAGAAATAAGGAGCAGAAAAAAGGAGCGCGATTTGAACAATTCAAATCGCGCTCCTTTTTTAAAGTATTCCTAACTGAAAATTAATCTTTCAAAAGTCCTTTCGGAATTATTTGTTCGGACAATTCATCGAGATTGAGGCGCGTCATTCCGCCGGCATCGGAAAACGCCGCCATTGATGCGCGCCGCTGATTGCGAAAGTAGAAGAAACACAATCCGACCACGATTCCGGCAAGCACGGAAAGTCCAAGTCCCGTGATTATGGAAAGCGTCGTCGCGATGAAAACTTCGGACGTTGTTTGCACGTCCATCTTGAATTTGAAATCAGATCGGCTTGCCATAAACGGATTTTCGCCGAGCCACTGCACGTCTTTTTCGTATTTTACTTGATCGAGCAGCGAATTTGCCGCCGCTTCGTCAGGCGCGTCAAAAACAAAAGCGTTGTAATTTCCGATTCGGCGGTAAAAAACTTTCCGCGCCTGATCAATTTCTGCCAAGCGCTGAACGGTTCGCGCGTCCATCTCGACCGAAGCCTGCGGCGTCGCGTATTCAACGATTAAAAGTTTTCCCTGCGGATAAGTCGCCGCCGCCGCTTCGGTTCCGCCGACAAAATCAATCAAATCAAAAACCGGACGCTCGCCGAGCGATTTTCGCAAATCACCAACGTTATTTGTAAAAATCGTGCTGTCGCGCACGCTGTCCCAATTCGGAAGATGTTTTATCAAAACCGGAACGCCGTCGGATTCTGAAACTTCCTGACTTTTCGCCACCGGCGGATTCGGTTTCTGCGCAGCGGCAGTAAAATTAATTGAAAAAAATACCGCGACAAGCAGAATAAGATTTTTCACTAGGACTTTGTTTAATTGCGGAAAAAGACTGCCGGAAAATATTTTTTCGATTTGTTTTAACTCTTTATTTAACATCTTGTTTTTATCAATTTTTAGAGCGCAAACCTAGTAATAAAACGATACGTTTGACGAAATCGTGTTGCCAACGCGCCAATTCTACACGCTTTCGTTGAATCTGAACTTGGATGTGATGCGAATTTAAATGTATGTCTAAAAAAATGCAACAAAAGAGCTTATTCTGCGTGATTTATTCTTGACGTTTATTATTGACTAAGTTTGGCACGCTAATTGATATAATAATTCACGAGGGGGAATTAGAAAAATGGCAACGACAACAGAAACTCTGAATTATCCGATTTGGCAGGAAAAAGCGGAAAAAGGTGAAACAGATGCGGCGGCATCGAAACGAATCGAAAATGTGAGCACCGCCAACGATTTCGCGCTCGCGCAATCGGCGGCTCAAGGCGATATGGTTGCTTTTGAAGAACTTTATCAGCGTCATCATCGCCGCGTTTATTCGATTTGTTTGCGAATGCTGCAAAATGCTTCGGAAGCCGAAGATTTAACGCAAGACGTTTTCATCCAGCTTTATCGCAAAATCGGAAGTTTTCGTGGTGATTCCGCCTTCACGACCTGGCTTCACAGAATGACTGTTAATCAGGTTTTGATGCACTTCCGAAAACGCACGGTGAAGTTTGAGAAAACGACGGAAGAAGGCGAAACTCCGGTGCAGATCGTCTCGGGAACGGAAAACCCGTTCAAGATGCCGATTGTTGACAAAATTGCGCTGGAAAACGCTATCGAACAGCTTCCGAACGGTTATAAAAATGTGTTCGTACTGCACGATGTGGAAGGATTTGAGCACGAAGAAGTAGCGAGAATTTTAGGTTGCTCGGTCGGCACATCGAAATCGCAGCTGCATAAAGCGCGCTTGAAATTGCGCAAATTGCTTCAGAAAAAAGCGAATCCGCGTCTTGTTAATGCGTGGTAATCAACTAACAAAAAATCAACCCTAAAAAGGCTCGGCAAATATTCGCCGAGCCTTTCTTTTGTTTTCAGTCAACTGAATGAATTAACCTCAATGATAAGACTCGCGAATGACGATATTTCTCGCCGCGAGTTCGCTGATAAATTTTGCGGAATCAATAACTTTCTCCTGCGGAATCGCGCCGCGTTCGGAAACTTCGCCGCGCGCCAGCATTTGCGCGATGATCGAAGCTGAAAAAGCTGTCGTTCTCATCATCGCGCTCAACTGCGTTTTTTCGTCGAATTTATCAACTATATCGTACCGAAGATGTTTCTTTTCGTTGTTTATCGTTCCTGTAAAATCGAGCCGAACGAGCACGTAATCCGGTTCGTCGGCGGGAAGATTTTTTTGCAGCAGTTCCGCCAGCACGCGGCGCGGCTTTATTTGCTGATCGCCGACGGAAATTTCTTCGCTCGAACACAAACCCAGATCAATCATCGTTTTGAATTGTTCGCCGTGTCCGGCGTAACGAATCGTTTTGTAATCGAGTTCGCGCACTTTTCCCAAAAAAGTTTCGGGCAGTGTGGAAGTTCCGCCCGAAGTTTGAAACGCTTCCAATTCGGGAAATCCGTCGAACGAAAGTTTTTCCGTTCCGGTCATTGATTCGACTTCGCAGATTTCGCCATTGCGAATCACGCGCGCCTCTTCGACGTATTCGTTAATCAAACCTTCGACGGAAAATATCAGCTGATAATTGAGCGGCGGTCGCGGATTTTGCGGCAAACCGCCGACGCGAATGTGAATTTCTTCGATTTCATCAAAATTTTTCGCGCCGTGCATTGCGAGAATCGAAACCATTCCGGGCGCCAATCCGCAATCGGGAACAATATTTACGCCGCGCTGTTTTGCTTCCGAATTTAACGCCAGCTGGCGGGCGACCACCGAATTGTTTCCGCCCAAATCGCAGAAGTTGCAGCCGGTTTCAATCGCCGCGCGTGAAAGTGTTTCGTTGTGCCAGTAATTGACACAGGAAATCGCCGCATCGTGTCCGCGCATTATTTCAACGGTCGCCGCATAGTCTTCGACATCGAGGCGACGCGGATCGATTCTTTCGGTTCCGATTTTCGCTGCCGCCGCAAATGCTTTTTCCGCGTCGAAATCGGCAATCGTCACGCTTTTCACGGCAGGCGAATTATGGATTAAATCGAAAGCCGCGCCAAAACCCATTTTGCCTGCGCCGAGAACGAGTATCTTCATAAATTATGTTTCAAAAATCCCCGCGACGGCAACGCCGGTCTGTCGAGACAAAAATCAGTCTTTAGCCAATCTGTTTTCGCTCACAGCGATTTTTACCATTCGTCCCCGTCATACGGTTTTTGCGCGGCGACGGCTGCCGCTGCCGTTTCCCAGATTTTCTTTTTCCAGACGCGAATCGAATCGGTCAAATGCAGCGCGACCTGCGGATGCGCGGCATTACGTTCGAGCCGGATAACTTGCGCCGTCACCTGCACTTCGTCATCGGCGTTTTCCGTCACCGTCAGATAAACCTTGCTTCCGACCGTCGGCAAATGTCGGGGCAAATAAACCAAAGCGCCGTTCGGTCCGACGTTTTCCGTCAAACCTTCTTCCGTAATTTCCTTTCCGTTTTCATCTTTCCAATTGAGACGAATCGGAAGAGAAACTGCATACCGCGAGCCGTTGCGACGATCTTGCATAATTAGTGTTAATTTTGTCTTTTGTCGGGATTGAAATTTGTGTTTTTCAGGCTGGCTTTTCTTTTAAAAGCTGCAAGCAATATACGAAATTCACGTCGTTAAGTCCATAGTTAAAATTTCATTTTGAGCCTGCAAAACCGGCGGTAAAAACAACAATTCCATATAACATAAAGGGTTGCAGTTTTAGCCGGGTTGCGCTGACCGATTAAAAAGTGTTAGTATCTTAAAAGTTTTCACCGGAAACGGTAAAACTTTGGCGGAATTAATCGCAAACAACCTTCAAAAAAACGCAAATTAAAAATCAAAAAACGAGCTAGGAAAATTTCTTCTGATGTTCGTTTGCGTTTCATTGAAAATACAAATTTAGGAGAATGAATAATGACCAATCTAGCTAGAGGAGGCGTTGTTCTGACTTTGCTTCTGATGATCGTAATTTTCTTCCTGTCAGAAACCAAAACAGATGCCGCACTCATTATAGCGAATGATTCTAAAGGAAACATTCAACCAAACAGCGCAGAATTTACCGACAAAAATTCGACAGAAACTACCACAGAAATATCTTTAAGCCAAAACAGCAATAACAATCAAGAATTTAGCGAAATTGAAAATTTAGTTGCCTCAGTAGTTGCCGAAAGCGGCAGCAAATCCGCTCTCATCGGAGCATTTACAGCCACAGCTTATTGTCTCAA
The DNA here is from genome assembly GCA_005790265.1 of Acidobacteriota bacterium. Taxonomy (GTDB): domain Bacteria; phylum Acidobacteriota; class Blastocatellia; order Pyrinomonadales; family Pyrinomonadaceae; genus SXVE01. Next base: position 4,791 of record SXVE01000388.1, read on the forward strand.
AGGAAAAACCGCCAGCGGCGGAGGTGTCAGACGCGGAATTGTCGCCGCCGACCCGCGAATCTTACCGCTCGGTACGAAAATCAACCTCAATGCCGGTCAATACAGCGGAAGTTATTTAGTCGCTGATACTGGCGGCGGCGTCAAAGGTCGCAAACTCGACATTTGGGTTCCAAGCTGTTCGGAAGCGAAACGCTTCGGGCGAAGAACCGTTAAAGTCAATAGATAAGAGCAGATAACAAAATAATTTAAGACGATTTTTATTAAGATAGTTTTTTATCATCGGTAATCGCTGCGTCAAAATAGCGATTACTTCTTTTATTTGCACGCTCGAAAATAGACGATTTTTCGGTTGAATCAAATCGTTTCAACGCATTTTTCGTTTAATAAAAAGCGCCGCCGAAATTTCTGATTTCAATATCAGTTTTCGGCGGCGCTTTTTTATTTTCGGCAGTTGTTTTTTAATCAGTCGCTTCTATTTCTTCTTCCAAAAGCTGTTTCTGATATAAATCAGCGTATTCGCCGCCGCGCTCGACCAATTCGTCGTGCGTTCCGCGTTCGATAATTTGCCCGTCGTCGAGCACGCAGATCAAATCGGCGTCGCGAATCGTTGAAACGCGGTGCGAAACGATCAGCGTCGTTCGTCCTTCGCGCACGTCGCGCAAATTGTGCAAAATCGTTTCTTCGGTGTAAGTATCAACCGCCGAAAGCGAATCGTCTAAAATCAAAATTCGCGGATTGCGCATCACCGCGCGCGCAATCGCCGTGCGCTGTTTTTGTCCGCCCGAAAGCGTAATTCCGCGCTCGCCGACCAATTGTTCATACTGATAAGGAAAATTTCTGATGTCGTCGGCAAGCGATGCGACAGCGGCGGCTTTTTCGACCGTAATCACGCGATTGCCGTTCGATTTCACTGTTTCCGGCAACGCAGCAACGGATTTTTCGGGAACGAGATTTCCGTTGGAATTGCCCGAATTTCCATTGTAATCGGGAATACCGAACGCGATGTTACTTGCCAAACTGTCGGAAAACAAAAAAGTTTCCTGCGGCACAAAACCGATGGCGCTGCGCAATTGCGCAAGCGGAAAAGAACGAATCGGTTTATCGTCAATCAGCACGGAATTTTCCGGCGCGTCGAGCAAGCGCGGCACGAGCGAGACGAGCGTTGATTTTCCGCTTCCCGTTTTTCCGACCAAAGCGACGGTTTTTCCCGCTTCGATAACTAAATTTATACCGCGCAAAACGGGATGGGCGTCATAACTGAAATCGAGATTGCGAAATTCGATTTTTCCTTTGATCGGCGTTTGTTCCGCCGCCTGCGGTTCGTTTCTGATCGTCGGAACCACTTCTAAAATAGCGTTGAAACGCTTCAAACTCGCCATTCCGCGCTGATACAAATTGACGACGTAACCGAGCGCGATCAGATACCAGATCATTCTTTGCAGATAAAGAATAAACGCCGTAAAATCCCCTGCCGAAATTTCGCCGTTGACCGCCATCGGAACGCCGACGGCGACGATAATGACAAATCCCAAACCGATGAAAAAAGAAAGCAGCGGACGCATTGCCGCCGAGAATTTGACGAGTTTCAAATTACGCGAGGCATATTCGCGGTTGAGTTGCTGAAATTTTTCGATCTCCGCATCTTCCTGTGCGTAGGCGCGCACGACGCGTACGCCGTTTAAGTTTTCCTGCGCGCGCGCCGTAATGCTCGCAAAAAATTCCTGAATTTTCTCCGAGCGCACATAAATTTGCCCGCCCAAATATTTCACCGTCAGGGAAACGAGCGGCATCGGAATCAGCAGTAAAAGCGTCAGCTTCACCGAAATGTTCAGCATAATCGGCAAAACGATGGCGAGCGCGAAAATCGCCTGGCACGAATACAAAATCATCGGTCCGACAATCTGCCGCACCGCGCCGAGATCGTTGGTCGCGCGCGCCATCAAGTCACCGACGCGATTGTTTTGAAAAAAATCGAGCGGCTGATTAACGAGCGCGGCGTAAAAATCGCGGCGCATATCATATTCGATATGCCGCGAAGCGTTAATTAACAGCCGCCGCTGCCAAAACAGAAAAATCCCGCTCACGGCGCTGACCGTTAAAATCGCCAGCGGGTACAAAACAACTTTTCTCCAGGTAATTTCACCGCCGCCGAGCGCGTCCACCGCGTTGCCGACCAGATACGGAATCAAAAGCCCGAACAGCATCGAGAGCAGAATAAAAAACACGCCGGTCAAAACCTGCCATTGATACGGCTTAAAATAGCGAATAAACTTCTTGAGTTCGTGCATAAAAATCAGCAGCGGACGAGCGTTTTATCTGGCAGCGGCAATTTTTCGATTAATCACCTTTGACCGTTTGCCCTTTAAAATCAATTTTCCTTTACGCTTTTGCCCGACCTTCAAAACCAGCCGCGTTAATTTCGCAGCAAAATAAAAAAATCGAATATTTCAAGGCGGTAAACGCCCGTATCAAAACATTAAACTTGAAGTTCGCGCGGGCAAACTTCAACCGGCGCACATCAAACGGCGACCGCACAATCAAATGCGAACTCTGCACAGGAAACGGCAATGTCTCGCGCTCAAACGTGAACATTGCCGCGCAAATCCGAACAGCGAATCCTTAAACGCGCACGCCGCGCGCTCAAACGCCGATTTTGAAAACCGAACGCGAATTCAAAATCGGCAAACTTCAACTCGGCGCAGTCGAATGTGTTCTTCGGTGCGGCAAATGTCAATTAAAAATTTCAAACCGCGAGTTTCAACTCGAACGCGGTTGTCAGGGCTGCAAATCCCGCTGAGCTTTTCGCAATTCCGCTTCGGACACGCGCCGATAATCGCTGGGCACGACGAATAAATTCTCGTCCGCCGGAATTTTCAGATCGCGTATTTCCATCCGAAAAGTCATTTTTTTCTGCTCGCCTTCAACAGAATAAAATTCCTGCCGAACCGGCAACCCTTTTGTTTCGTCAACGTAAATCAAAATTTCCGCCGCGCCCGCCGACGGCGAAATACGGTAAATTACCGTGTTATCTTCAGTTCCGATTCGTTCAAAATTCGCTTCGACGGCACCGGGCGGCACGCCAATCAAAAATTCCGAAACATCGGCGTTCAGCATTACCGCCGATGTTTTTTCCGCGTAAATTTTATTTTCGGGCAGCAGCAGATAATTTTTCTCGTTTTGCAGCCAGGTCAATTGACGCTTTGTTCCGAAATCAAAATCATACCGCTTTTTTTCGCCGCTGCGGGCGACAAAAGTTTTTCGTTCGTTGAGCGTATCGCCGACGGTGAAAACCTCCGCTTGAAAGCTGTCCGGTTCTTTATTGGAAAAAGGAATTCGGCTGTTCGATTCGACGATCGGCGGTGTTTGAACGGGCGATTCGCCGCCGTTTTGCGGCGCTGTTCGGCACGACGAAAAAATCAGCAGAACGAGCGCGAAAACGGCGAAATTTTTGATAAAATCAGACGAAAACATCAGTGAAGTAATAATTTTAACATAGCGCCGAAAAAACGGTAGAATCAAAGCGATTTTCAATACGGCGCAACGGTTCAAATCAAAACTAACATCCGGCTTTTATGAACTTGGTAATCTGGCAAACAATTTATATTCTCGGCGGCATCGCGATTCTGCCATTCGCGCCGTTTTTGTATTTGCAAAGCAAATACGTGCGCCGCAAAATCGGGCGTCTTCCCGATGCCGAAGGCGCGACGCGCGGCACGACCGGCGTTGAAAACGCGATCGGAAACACCGCCGCAGATGCCGAACGCAAATCGGTCAAACTGCTCGTACTCGGCGAATCAACTGCCGCCGGAGTCGGCGCACGAACGCACGAAACCGCGCTCGCCGGACAAGTTGCCAAGTTTTTGAGTCGCCGCATCGGCAAATCCGTCGAATGGCAGGTGATCGGCAAAAGCGGCATCACCGTCGCGGAAACGATTGCCGAACTCGTGCCGAAAATTCCGGCGGAAAATTTCGATTACATTCTGCTCGCTTTGTGCGGCAACGAGGTTTTGAAACTGCGCAGTCCGCGCACTTTCCGGCGCGATATGCTGAAGTTATTTGACATTTTGCTCGCGGCAAATCCGCAAGCGACCGTTTTCGTGACGAACGCGCCCGCCGTTCGTCTCTCGCCGGTTTTGCCGCATCCGATTAAATTTATTCTCGGACATCTTTCCGCCTTGCACGACAAAAATATTCGCCAATTTTCCGCGCCGCTGCCGCAAATTTTGTATTTTCCGCAACCGAACGAAGTCGTCGAAGATTTTTTCGCCGACGGCATTCATCCGTCGGAAAAAGGCTATACGCTCTGGTCGGAAAAAATGATCGAAACGCTGCTCAAATAAACATAATCAACGAAAAGCAAATGCTCGAAAATGAAATCCTCACCGAATTTCAAACGCGTCTCGCCGCCAGCGCCGAATGGCAGATTATCGGCACGGACGGAAAAAGTTTCGCCGCCCGCAGCGATGAAATCGAGATCGAAAACGAGCGCGACAAAACGCTTTTCGGTTTTCCCGGCGAAACCGGCTTTCAAACATGGCGCGTCGCCGAATGCAGCTTGCGCGACGGCGAAATCGTTCTGCGCCTGACGCGCAATTTCGGCAGAGAACACAAGAAACTGCGGCTCGTGGCGCGCGTTTCCGCCGCGTTTTTGCGCGCCGAAGTCGAACTGGCGCGGCTCGAAAAAGCGCACGAAATCGCCGGATTGATCGCTCGCCGCGAGCCGACGACGAAACTAATTCGCGTTAAATTAAATGAGGAAAACGGCAGATTCGCGCAGATCGTTTTTGAAAATCGGCATAAAACGCAAATCGCCGCGCTCGCCGATGTTTCCGGCGTATTGACGCCGGAAATGCTGCTGTCGGCGGCGATTTTATGGCTCGCTAAATTGCAGATGCGGCGGAAACATCCGATTGACGCGATCTGGATCATCGGCGAAAAAAAAATGACGCGCAAACTGCAAAAACTGCACGCGCTTTTAGCCGAGAAATGGAAAAGCAAAATTTCCATCGTTGAAATCGCCCGCGTCAATTCGCAGAAAAACGCCGAAGTTCCTCATCAAGAGGAAATTTTCCTGCGCGAATTGGCGAGTTTGCAAATCGCTGACTTGTGGCGCGGGAAAACCGTGCCTACGAAGCCCGTCGAAACGTTGCCGGTAAGTGAAGCGGCGCAAAAAATAATTGAACGCGCGCCCGACCAAGTTGATGTCGTTTTGACGAAACACGGCGAAAATGCGCGCTTTTGCGGTTTGCCGTTCGCGCGCGTGCGCCAAATTTTCGGCACCGAAAAAGTCTGGTTCGGCATCGAAAAAAATCGCGCGGCGCTGACCGGACACAATTTTCGGGATTTGCCTGCGCTGATCGAAGCGTTAAAAATTTATCGCCGCGCCGATTCGCCGAACAAACGACACGCGTTTTACACGCTTGCCGCCGAAGCGTGGCTCGAATCGCTGCTGCGCCGAAATATCAAACTGCTCGACGCCAATTTGATTTTGTCGCCGGTTTACCACCAGTTTCGCGCTGACGGCGCGCGCATTGATCTGCTCGCGCTGCGCCGCGACGGGCGAATCATCATTATCGAAATCAAAACCGCGCCCGACCGTGAAATGATTTTCCAAGCCGCCGATTACTGGCGCAAAATCGAAAAGCAAAGACGCAGCGGCAATCTGCAAAAATCAAAAATCTTCGGCGCGCTCAAAATTGCCGATCAACCGGCAATCGTCTACCTCGTTGCGCCAACTCTAAGTTATCACCCGACTTTCGATTTTTTCGCGCGCGCCGTTTCGCCCGAAATCGAAATGCACCGCTTTAATCTCGCGGAAAACTGGCGCGAGA
>SXVE01000389.1 GCA_005790265.1 Acidobacteriota bacterium
AAAGCTGATGACGCCGCTTTGTATGAAGTGCGTGCTTCGCTGCGAATGATTTTGCGGCAGGATTTTAATTTAATTTTGAAAGATCTGGACGCAGCAATCGCTTCCGGCAAAAAACACGAAAAAGTATACACACAACGAGCAGCCATTCGTTTTCAAGCTCGTGACGAAGCGGGCGCGATTGAAGATTACCAAACCGCCATCGGTCTTCGTCCCGATTCAGCAGCAGCGTACAACGGATTGTCTTCGATTTACGCGATCAGAAAAGACGACGCCAAAGCCGTCTCGATTCTCGAAGATTTCGTCAACGCTTACGAAAGTTCCGGCAAAAAAATCGTCGCTCCGAAACGCGAGATTACGGCGACGAGTACCGTTGATCTCCCGTCGTTGTCGGATAAAAACATGCAGGTCGGCGAAAGCACGGTGATGTTCAAAAGCGAAGCGTTTTCAACCGGAACAATGCCGACGCCGGAACAGATGGAAGAAATGACGGATAAACTGGAACAGTCCAAAAACACCGCTCTGATTTACAGCAATCTGGCGCCAGATTTACGAAAAACAAAAAAACTACGACAAAGCGATGGCGACAGTGGAAAAAGGTTTGCAAATTGACCCGACCGATTATTACGCGTATGAAACGCGCGGCAAAATCAGAATCGGAACGGGCGATTACAACGGAGCGGTCGCTGATTTGAGCCGATCAATTCAAATGATGCCGAGCATGGGCAGCAAATATCTCGACCGCGGCATCGCTTATCTGATGCTCGGCAAAAATGCTGAAGCGCAGTCGGATTTCGATAAATTTTTGCAGATGTTTCCGCGCGGCAAAGAAAATATGAACAAAAGAATTGCCGAAGCAAGGCAAAAATTGCAGGAAAACAAAGGCGCGCCGCAATAAACCTTAAAATTTTCCGAAAACAGAACGTCTCTGTCTAAAACAACAGCGAATAAACGAAAAGAAGCGATGATTAGTCGCTTCTTTTCGTTTATTCGGTGACAAAAGTTTTCAATATAAATTAAAAGCCACTGTTGTCAGTCGTTATATTTTATTAAGCGGCGCGGCGGATTTTACCGCCGCGCGTTCGAGATGGCTAGCGCTCGTCCAAGCGGCGAGTTTGCCGGGGTCATTGCGATGCAAACTAAGCGATTGTCAGCAAAATTATCGGCGTTTTCTTCAACGTTGTAACCAGTTGTCGCGGTATTGCAAGCAACTATCAACATTTCACTGCGGACAAAGATCTGCAGAACATTGAGATGTCGCCCGAGTAAAGTCTGTTCATTCGGTAATTTCCTACAGAAAAATGAGAACTAAAGTTAGATTTTCGGAAATATTTTTATATTTTTGTAATTGAGCTCGTCAGTATTTTTACCGCACGCGGGCGCAGCGAGTCAAGAAAAATATTTTCTCCTCGGCGGCATCTAATGTGATTTGCCGTCGTCTTCAAGCATTGCTTCGAACAGTTCGAGTTTTTCCGGCGAATTTTCGGCGAGATGGCGGCGCATCTGTTTTTCGATAATGTCAGTATTGGCTTGAAGTTTAAGCGCTGAAGTTTCGGTTTTGTGCGTTAAACGCCGCGATTTGTCGAGCAGTTCGAGAAATTCTTCAATATCTTCGATGATATCGTCGAGATCGGCAATTATCTCGCGCACCTGACCGATTTTCTCAGGCGTCGCCATTTTCAAAAGTTTAATCATTTCAGCGCGTTCGGCGATGCGTTCAAGCAAAAGCACGGCGTATTGTTCGTATTGTTCGTCTAATTCTTCGATGGTCGGGAGTTCGTTCATATTCTTGACGTTGATTTAAATATCTGACTCGAACACTATAAAAATAAAAAACGGGCGCGGTCAAACCACGCCCGTTTTTTATTCGGCTTGTCAACGATTGATTTTATCCTTTCGCCTTTTTGATTTCCTCGACCAACACCGGCATCGCGTCGAAAATGTCGCCGACGATGCCGTAATCGGCGATATCGAAAATCGGCGCTTCGGCGTCTTTGTTGATGGCGATGATCGTTCCGGCGTTTTTCATTCCGACGATGTGCTGAATCGCGCCGGAAATCCCCAAAGCAATGTAAACTTTCGGCGCGACGGTTTGACCCGAACTGCCGATTTGACGATCAATCGGCAGCCATTCGGCATCGCAAATCGGGCGCGATGCGGCTAAATCAGCGCCGAGAATTTCGGCTAACTGCTGCGCTTTTTCGATATTTTCCTGCGACTTGATGCCGCGACCGATGGCGACGATAATGTTCGATTTCGACAAATCAACCGTCGCTTTCGCTTCCTGAAACGGCTCTTCCGGCGTCATTCGCAATTCTTTGACGTCAACTTCGACGACTTCAACCGGCGCGCCGCTTCCCTTTTCGGCGTTGTCGCCGCGATACGCGCCCGACTGAAACGTGACGAAATACGGCGCGTCGCCTTCGATGGAAACGTCGGCATCGAGTTTGCCCAAGAAAATACGGCGCGTCAGAATCGCTTTGCCGCTTTCGTGTTTGTAGCGAATGCAATCGCCGACCATTTCTTTGCCAAACCGTGCCGCGACTTTCGGCGCGAAATCGCGTACTTGATACGTGTGCGCCATCACAACGTAGCTCGGATTGGTTTGTTTAATAATCGCTTCCCACGCGTCGGCGTAAGCGTCAGGCGTGTAAATATTGAGTTTGGCGTTTTTCGCGACGATCACCTTTTCGACGTTATACTGCGAAATTTCCTGCGCGAGCGCGCAATCTTTGTCGCACGGAATAACGGCGATGACTTTGTCGCCCGTATCTTTGGCAATCGCCTGCGCCGAAGCGATGGCTTCGAGCGACGCCTTATTTAAAACGCAGTCTTTATGTTCGATGAATACTAAAATGCTCATAAATTTATAAGTGATAATTGATGATTGATAGTGGATAATTTACGAATTGCCGCCTTTTGACTGATATTTTTAGTTGTCAATCTTCAATTATCAATTAAAGCACTCTGACCTCCGTTCTCAGTTTTTCGACGAGTTCCGCCGCGCCCGCTTTGGCGTCGCCGTTGCCGAGCATCTGCGTCTGTTTGGTTTTCAGCGGCAGGTAAACTTTCTCGATGCGCTGTGCCGAACCGGTGTTTTCGATTGACGGCGCGACATCGCGAATTTCTTTTTTCTTCGCCGCCATAATGCCTTTCAAGGAAGCGTAGCGAATCTGCGAAATGCCCGACTGAATCGTCAAAAGCGCCGGAAGCTGATAAGTAAACCATTGATACCAGCCGCTTTCAAGCTCGCGTTTGAGCCGCAAACTGCCGTTTAACGTCGCGCGGTCAATATCAATGACAATCGTCGCGTGCGGAATGTTGAGCAGTTCAGCAAGAATCACACCGGTTTGTCCGTAGCTCACATCGTCGGACTGTAAACCGGTGAAAACCAAATCGGCGTTTTCATCGCGAATCGCATCGGCGATAGTTTTCGCGATCTGAAACGGCGAAATTTTGTTCGGTTCGTCCACGACAATGTGAATCGCCCGATCAGCGCCGCGCGCAAGCGCGTCTTTCAAAACCGCTTTCGCCGTTTGCGCGCCCAATGTGCAGACGACGACTTCGCCTTCGCCTTTCGCTTCTTTCAAACGCAGCGCTTCTTCGAGCGCGTAGCCGTCCGATTCGTTCGTCTGGTGCGAAATATTCGATTCGTCAATCCATTTTTCATCGCCGCTAACGCGCAAAATCGCGTCTTTATTGGCGACCTGTTTCATTAAAACAATTATTTTCATAAAAATATTTTCTTAAACGATAAGATTTAATTTTGATATGCGAATTTTAAGACTTTTCTGCGTATCTTTGCAAATCAAATGAATGAGTATTCATTCAGAAAAACAAAAAAGTATTATTCTGCACAAGAATAATACTTTTCATCAGATTAATTAAGAACTTTTTTGACGCGCTTGCCGATATTATCGGAAGCGAAAAAGATTTTCCGCACCGGAACCGCACCGAATAATTTGTAATCGCCGACCGCAGCGAGACCGGCGGAAGCGATGCAGCCGCACTGCGAGCAATCGGGCGTGCCGCCGAACTGACACGGCACGACTTTGCTTTTCAAATCCGCCGTATAATTCAGGGTCGTCCGCGAAAAAATGCATTCATCCGGCGAGGCAGGCGGCTTGCGGTAACCGTCAATTACCGGTTTCGGCAAATCGAGTTTCGGAAAAACTTTTTTAAGCGCGGCTAATTCGTTAATTACTTTTTCCCGCTGGTGCGGCGTCAAGATTTCTTCGCCAACCGCGCCGATCTGCGGCGTGAATAAACTAAACCAGACTTTTTTCACTTCTTCGCGCCCTGACCAGAACGTCAAAAATTCCTCTAAATATCCTTCGCGCTCGGTGATTTGTCCGGTGATCGTGCAGTGAACGACGATTCTTTGTCCTTCGATGTTGCGCAAAATTCTTTCGTAAGTTGCCGGTTTGCGGCGCGCGTCGTGCTCGGGCTGCAAACCGTCAATTGAAACGACGATGTAAATGTTTTTGAGTTTGCTCCACGCTTTCGGAATTTCGCGCACGGCGCTGGTCACGATTTGCACGGCGATTCCCATTTCGTCCAGTTGCGGCAGCAGAATGCTGAGTTCGCGAAACCGCACGAGTGGTTCGCCGCCGACAATCGAAAGATGGAGCGGGCGGTGTTTTTTGACTAACGCAAGAACATTTTCGATTAAATCATCGCCTTTAAAATCGGCGACTGAGCGCAGATTCTGTCCGATTTCCTGTAAATGTTCCGGTTCGTAGGCGTAACAGCCCGGGCAACGCAGCGGGCATTCGCGCGTAATTTCAATCGAAAGCGTCGGCGCGTTGCCGGTGAGAATTCTTCCCCAAGCCTTAAAAACGTCTGATTTTTTCATCCCCTTGTTCCTTTAATACTTTGAATTTGTGATACTTAAAAGGATAGCACAAGGAATAACTCTTGCCGAAAATACAAAGTTAAAATTATTCTTCGTAACGCTTGAAAATCAAACAGGCGTTCGTTCCGCCGAAACCGAAGCTGTTTGAGAGAACGTATTCGACCGACTGCTGCCGCGCTTCGTTGACGACGTAATCGAGATCACAGTCGGCGTCGGCAAATTCATAATTGATTGTCGGCGGCAGCACGTTTTCGTGCAGCGCGAGCGCCGAAAACACGGCTTCGATTCCGCCCGCCGCGCCGAGCGCGTGTCCGGTCATTGATTTCGTCGAGCTGACCGCGAGTTTATACGCGTGTTCGCCGAAGGTTTTCTTAATCGCGAGAGTTTCGTATTTATCGTTGTAGGGCGTCGAAGTGCCGTGCGCATTGATGTAGCCGATTTGTTCGGGCGTGATTCCAGCGTCTTTCATCGCTTTCTGCATCACGCGCGTCGGTCCCGATCCGGTTTCGTCCGGCGCGGTAATATGAAACGCGTCGCCGCTCATTCCGTAACCGACGATTTCCGCGTAAATTTTCGCGCCGCGCGCCAGAGCGAAATCGAGACCTTCGAGAATGATAATTCCCGCACCTTCGCCGATCACGAAGCCGTCGCGCTCGGCGTCAAACGGACGCGATGCTTTTTTCGGATCGTCATTACGTGTCGAAAGAGCGCGCATCGAAGCGAAACCGGCGACTGACATCGGCGTAATCGCCGATTCCGCGCCGCCGCAAACCATCACGTCGGCGTCGCCGCGTTCGATCATTCGGAAACTGTCGCCAATCGCGTGTGCGCCCGCCGCGCACGCCGTCGCCGTCGCCGTGTTCGGTCCTTTTAAGCCGTGCCGAATCGAGACGTTTCCCGCCGCGAGATTGACGATTGACTGCGGAATAAAAAACGGCGAAACGCGGTCGGGTCCGCCCGCCAGCAATTTGTCGTGTTCGCGCTCAATCGCCCAGAAATCGCCGATTCCCGAACTGATGTAAGTGCCGATCATTTCCGCGTTCGAGTCATTGACTTCGAGACCGCTGTGTTTGATCGCTTCATCGGATGCGGCGAGAGCAAAGTGCGTAAATGCGCCCATGCGACGCGCTTCTTTTTTGTCTAAAAAGTTGAGCGGATCGAAATCTTTGACTTCGCAGGCGAATTTGACCGAAAATTTTTCCGTATCGAATTTTTTGATGTAATCGGCGCCGCTTTCGCCGCGCAACATCGCCGCCCAAGTTGTCGCGACATCGTTGCCGCACGGCGTAACCAATCCGAATCCGGTAATTACTACACGACGTTTCATATATTTAAAATGGAAAATGGAAAGTGAAAAGCGGAAAATGTTTTGAATTTTTCATTTTCCGTTTTCCACTTTCCGTTTAATTAAGCTGCTTTATGTTGTTCGACGTAAGCGTAGGCGTCGCGCACGCTCTGAATTTTTTCGGCGTCTTCATCAGGAATTTCGATGTCGAATTCCTCTTCAAAACGCATCACGAGCTCGACCAAATCCAATGAATCGGCGCCCAAATCTTCGATAAAGCGCGCGTTTTCCGTTACTTCCGCTTCGTCAACTCCCAATTCGTCAACGATAATCTGTTTAATTTTATCCTGAACTTCTGACATAATTTTCTCCTGTAGTTTTCTTTTAATTTTATAAAGATTGTAAAGCGTTTTTCAAACTTTCCGTCGTTTCGACGTTCAAACAGCGAACGTCGCGATTAATCTGCCGCACCAAACCCGACAATATTTTTCCCGCTCCGACTTCGACAAAAGTTTCGACGTTTTCGCTAATCAAGTTTTCAATCGTCTGCGCCCACAAAACCGGCGATGAAACTTGCTCAGTTAAAGCTGTTTTCACGCGCTCACCCTTCATGTTCGCTTCAGCCGACACGTTTTCGATAATCGGAAAACGCAAATCCTGAAAATTAATCGCGGCTAAATCTTTCGCCAGTCTCTCCTGCGCCGGAAACATTAGATCGCAGTGGAACGGTGCGGAGACATTTAATTTTATCGCCCGTTTCGCGCCGCGCGTTTTTAACACTTCTATCGCGCGATCAACGGCTGCGGCGTTTCCGGCGATAACGATTTGCGCGGGCGAATTAATATTCGCCGGGCTGCAAATTTCGCCTTCAGCCGCTTCTGCGCAAGCGATTTCAACAGTTTCGAGCGGCAAACCTAAAATTGCCGCCATTGCGCCGACGCCGACTGGCACAGCTTCCTGCATATAAGTTCCGCGCTTTCTCACGGTTTTCACCGCGTCCGCAAAACTCATCGCGTTTGCCGCGACCAAAGCCGAATATTCGCCTAAACTGTGTCCGGCGACGAAATCTGGCAGCGGAAAATTTTCGCTTTCCATCGCCCGAAATGCGGCAATCGAAACGGTCAAAATCGCGGGCTGCGTATTTGCCGTCAGTGCCAAATCTTCCGCCGTTCCGCTAAAACACATTTCCGAAAGCGAAAATCCGAGCGCGTCGTCGGCTTCGGCAAAAACATCGCGGGCGGCGGCGAAATTGTCGAACAAATCCTTGCCCATTCCGACCGTTTGCGAGCCTTGTCCCGGAAATATATAAGCTGTTTTTGCCATTAAAACTTGAACATTAAAATCGAATTACGGTCGCGCCCCACGTCGCGCCGCCGCCGAATGCCGTCAGCAAAACCAAATCGCCTGATTTTACTTTGCCCGATTCGATGCACTCGTCGAGCGCAATCGGAATCGAAGCCGACGAAGTATTGCCGTGCTCGGCAATATTGGAGAAAACTTTTTCTTCCGGCACGCCGAGCCGCGAAGCAACCGCATCGGTAATTCGCTGATTCGCCTGATGCGGAATGACCAAATCAATATCTTCTACTCGATAACCGGCTTTTTCGATCATTTCCGCCGAAATTTCCGCCATCGAACGCACCGCGACTTTGAAAAGCTCGTTGCCTTTCATCTTAAAGAAATGATCGCGATTATCAATCGTTTGATGTGTCGTGCCGAGTTTTGTTCCGCCGCCGGGCGCATAAAGAGCTTCTTCGTAGCGACCGTCGGAACGAATTTTCGTAGCGAGAATTCCTTTTCCCTCTGCAACCGGAGCCAACACCGCCGCGCCCGCGCCGTCGCCGAAAATGACGCACGTCGAACGGTCGGTATAATCAACGTATTTCGTTAAAACTTCCGCGCCGATGACGACCGCGTTGCGTACTTGTCCGGTGCGAATCATTGATTCGACCATCGTTATTCCGTATAAAAACCCGGAACAAGCCGCAAAAATATCCATTCCGGCGGCGTTTATTGCGCCGAGTTGGGCTTGAATCAATGCGCCGGTCGAGGGCATTATCTGGTCGGGCGTCGTTGTCGCGCAGACGATGATGTCAATGTCTTCAGGCTGCAACCCGGCGTTTTCAATCGCCCGTTGCGCCGCCAAAGTGCCGAACTGCGAAGTATATTCATTGTCGGCAGCTTTGTGACGCTGTTTGATTCCGGTACGCGTAGTTATCCATTCATCGGAAGTTTCCACGATTTTTTCCAAATCGGCGTTTGTCAAAACGCCGCTCGGATAAGCGTGTCCCATCCCGATTATTCCCGCGTTTGTTGTTGTCATTGATTTGAATTAGAACTCAAATTGATGAAAATTTCAAAAGCTATTCGGATTCTTTCACGTCGAAAATCTGACGACCTTTGTAGGTTCCGGTTTCCGGATCAACGCGATGCGGTTTTTTCGGTTCGCCCGTTTCTTTGTCAATATAATACTGCGGCAGTTTCAGCGCATCGTGCGCGCGGCGCTGACGAGTGCGTGAATGGGAATGTCTTCGTTTCGGATTTGGCATAATTACTCCTTCGTTCGGCAATTCGAGACTCAGAATCAATATATTAATTAATCCTGAAAATTGAATCACTCGATTTATTTACTTTAAATTTTTCAGAGCCGACCATCGCGGGTCAACTTCTTTCTCTTCGCAGTTACAATTTATCAACTTTCGGTTCACGCCGCATTTCGGGCACAAACCGCGGCAATTTTCACTGCAAAATTCCTGCGCCGGCAAATTCAGCAAAATCTGTTCGCGGACGAGTTCGTTAACATCAATTTTTGCGCCGTCGAAAATCGAAACATCCAAATCGGTTTCCTTCAATTCGGCTTCTTTCGATTCGGTATAATTTTCTTCGGTGACAAAAGCGGCTTCAAACGAAAAATCGAGTTTTCGATCAATCGGCTGCAAACAACGGCTGCATTCAATCTCAATACCGGCATTGAGCGCGCCTTCGACGTTCGCCTGCATTATTTTTTTTATCACTTTCCCTTCTAACGCGACATTGCTTTTCAGCTTTACGTCTTCGCCGCTGAGATCAATTTCTTCGGGCGCAAGCGATGCCGAAAAATCATACGGGAAAATTTTTGTGGCGATTAAATCAATAATCATTGTTCACAGAATAAACTCTCAATTCAAACAGCGCAAAACGCAAAGAATTTATTATAGCTTTTGCGCTTAAACTGTCAAACGAAAGATTGTTTTCACGATTTATTTAACTGCATCTGCGTCGGCTTTTTGGCAGCTAAAATCTATATCTGACTGCCGATTGCTTCATCCAGATGCGCGAATCCTTTTTCTTTTAATATCTGCGCGAGCCCAGCATTAACATCGCGCGCGAACGAAAAACCTCGGTAAATAAAACCCGTGTAAGATTGAACTAAACACGCGCCCGCTGCGATTTTGGCGAAAGCGTCTTCCGCCGTAAAAATTCCGCCGACACCGATAATCGGCAGTTTGCCGTTTGCGCATTTGTGGATTTTCGCGATCACTTCGGTTGATTTTTCGCGCACTGGTTTTCCGCTCAAACCGCCGATTTCGCTGATTTTTGTTTTAATATTTTCGCGTGAAACGGTCGTGTTGGTCGCGATGATTCCGGTTAAATTCAACCTCAAACTAATATCAACAATCGCTTCGATTACCGCGTCCGTCAAATCCGGCGCGATTTTGACGAGCAGCGGTTTTGCTTTTAACTCGCGATTTCTCGCTTGCAGCGCGCCGAGCAATTCTTCCAAATTTTCCGCTTTTTGCAGCTCGCGCAGATTCGGCGTGTTCGGCGACGAAACGTTGACGGCGATATAATCGGCGACTTCCGACGCCAAATTGAAACTCCGCAAATAATTCTCAATCGCCGCTTCGTTCGGCACGTCTTTATTTTTGCCGATATTGACGCCCAAAACGCAGTTCGGCGCGATTTTTTTCAGCCGCTCGACGACGCGCGGCGTTCCTTCGTTATTGAAACCGAGCCGATTAATTAGCGCTTGATCTGCGGGCAGCCGAAAAAGTCTGGGTTTCTCATTTCCCTTTTGCGCGTTGTAAGTCACGGTTCCGACTTCGACAAATCCGAAACCGAGCGCGGCTAGTTGATTGACGACCACGCCGTTTTTGTCGAATCCGGCGGCGACGCCGAGCGGACTGTTAAACTTCAAGCCAAATCGTTCGATTTCTCCAAATCTCTCAGCCGCGAACTTTTGCGCCGCAATACGCTGCGCCTTTTTTGAAGCCAAACCGATTTTCAGCGCCTCGATGCCGAATTCGTGCGCCGTTTCCGGTTGAACATTGAAAAGCAGCGGGCGAATTAATTTTTCGTATATTTTTGTCATTTCTAAAATCGCGCCGCCGTCAATGATAAACGACAAACGCGAAAACTTTGAAACCTGAAACTTGAAAGTTGAAACCCGGCGGTGATACGATTTCGGCAACACTTATGGCAGATGAATACGGATTGGTTGAAAAGTCGAAAATTATGGACGCGGCGCGGATGAAACGCGCGCTTTCGCGTCTGGCGTCGGAAATCGTTGAGGAAAATCAGGGCGCGAAGAATTTATATATCGTCGGCATTCGGCGGCGCGGCGTTCCGCTCGCCGAGCGCGTGACCGAAAAAATCGAAGAACTCGAAGGCGAACGTCCGCTTTACGGCATTATTGACATCACGCTTTACCGCGACGATCTTTCGACCGTAGGCGCGAATCCGATTGTCAATCGCACTGAACTCGGCGCGGACATCGAAAACAAAAAAATCATTCTCGTTGACGACGTGCTTTACACCGGCAGAACGATTCGCGCCGCCCTCGATCAATTAATGGATTTCGGACGCCCGAACAAAGTCCAGCTCGCCGTTCTGATTGATCGCGGCAAAGAACACCGCGAACTGCCGATTCAGGCTGATTACATCGGCAAAGCCGTGCCGACGAAAAAAAGCGAAATTATCAAAGTGATGCTCAAAGAATACGACGATGAAGAAGCCGTCTGGATTTACGAGAAAGCGTCGGAATAATTTTTATGACGGAAAGGGAAATTCATCAATACATTGAAATGAATCCGATTCGCGGAACTGATCCGGTTTTCAGAGGGACAGTGATTGCGGTTAAACATGTAATTGATGATTTTGCCAAAGGAATGAGCGCTGAAGAGATTCTTTCCGAACATAATGAGTTAAACAAAAAGC
>SXVE01000043.1 GCA_005790265.1 Acidobacteriota bacterium
GAAATGACGGTTCTCGTCGGCGGTCTGCGCGTGTTGGGCGCGAATTACGACGGTTCAAAACACGGCGTGATGACCGACAGACCGGAAACGCTGACCAATGACTTTTTCGTCAATTTGCTCGATTTGAACACGACTTGGACGGCGACTTCGGAAGTCGAAGCCGATTTTGAAGGACACGACCGCAAAACCGGCGCGCTCAAATGGACGGCGACGCGCGTTGATCTGATTTTCGGCTCAAACTCCGAACTGCGCGCGCTCGCCGAAGTTTACGGCGCGGACGACGGCGGCGAAAAATTCGTCCGCGATTTCGTCAAAGCGTGGGACAAGGTGATGAACCTCGACAGATTTGATCTGGCTCAAGCCGTGGCAAACACCGGCGGTTAAGAAATTTTTGTCTGGAAAAAAAGTTGTGAATTCAGACGTTCACAATTTGTTTTTCCCGAAAGCTGATTAAGTTTTCCGCTCAAAAAAGGAGTCAATCAACTGCACGAAAATTGCGCAGTTGATTGACTCCTTTTTTTGTTTGCGAAATTTGCCGTAACGGAAAAGCAAGACGCGTCTTGGTCGTTCGTAAATTATTGTTTCGCTTAATTTTTATGCCCGAAATGTGGCGCTGTGATGCGTCGCCCAATCAACCAAATTTAGATTCAAAACGCGATGCGTCGCGCGTTTCGCGTCCACTTCGACGATCATATACGCGTCTTCATCGTAGCGCGTCGAACCCATCACGTAATGCTGCGCGCCGAACGTGCGCGCGAAATCGAACCAGCGATGCCAGTGACCGGAAACGATCATTTGAATCGTGTCTTTGTATTTTTTGAGCAACGGCAGCATTCCGTAATCGGCAACTTCGGTCGCGCGCACGTTGTAGAGCGGATAATGAATAAAAACAAAAGCCGGTTTACCTTTTTTCAGCTCGGCTTCAAACCAATTGAGCTGCGTTTCGCCGAGCGAACCGGTGCTTTTATTAAAATCTTTGCTGCCGGAATTCCACGTTTCGCCGAGAAAATTGTTCAGATGAATAAAATTATAATTGCGGTGCGCAACCGAATAATACGGCTCGACGTTTAATTTATCCTTGAAAAGCCGGTGCGACATTTCGCGCGAAACTTTCGGCACCATATAATCGTGATTGCCGAAGCCGATGTGAACCGGAGCCTTAAATCCGTCGGTCAGCGCTTTGGCGTTATCAATACGCGTTTTATTTTTGAAATAAAAATCGTAATCTTCCGACGGATAATCGTGAAAATAATCGCCGACGAGAAAAACTTTTTCCACCGCCGGATTTAAGTTATTGATGACATTGCGCGCCGCTTCGAGCCGTTTCGACGTTTGAAAAATCGTTTCCGTATCGAGCGCGTTGCCTTCCGGACCTTTGTAAAAATCGTCAATAATGTGCGTGTCGGCGATAATCGCGAAACGAAAAACGTTTTTATTCTGCGCGTTTTCCGCGAGCGACGATTCGTTTAACACGATTTCGCCGCCGGTTTTTCCCGCGAAAAGCGGAACGTTCAGCGCGGCAATCGCCGACAAACCGCCGCCGACTTTTTCTAAAAATTTGCGGCGCGGCATAATTACGCGCTTCGTTTGATCTTCGTTTACTGCTTCGATATCTTTTTCGTTGTTCATAAAATTTCTCATCAAATTCTCTATATTGAAAAAAACACGCTTTTCAATCGAGCGTGTTTGTCAGATTTTTAACTGCCGCCGATAGCGCTCAAATTTCAATGATAAAACGAGTTGATTGCTCGTCAATTTCAAATTTTATTCGAGCCTATCAGCGGCAAAAATCCGCCGCCGTTTAGAAATAAAGTTTCACGGCGAACTGTAATTCGCGCGCCGGAAACGCGCTCGTGATCGTGCCGAAAGCGACGTTCGAGACGTTGCCGTTCGGCGCGCCGAAGTTTGTGCGGTTAAAGACGTTAAACGCTTCGGCGCGCAGTTCGAGCCGCGAATTTTCGTTCCACAGCGCGAACTGTTTGTGCAGTCCGATGTCGGCTTGCCAGAAACCGGGACCGCGCACGGCATTGCGCGGCGCATCGCCGAACGGCTGGCTCGGATCAGTCGGAATGGCAACGGCGGCGCGGTTGAAATAAGCGGTCGGCGTCGGATTATCGAGAACGACCGCGCCGATGATGTTCGGGCGATAGGAAATATCGCCGCTCACGGAAAACTGCGTCGTCGGCGAATAAGTTAAATTAACCGGACGACCGCTCGTGACGCGGTTGATCGCGGTCAAACGATAACCGCCGAAAATCGCGTCGAGAAAACGATTCATATTGCTCGCGTAACGCCGACCGCGACCGAACGGCACTTCGTAAACGATGCTCGTCGTATTATTGACCGGCACGTCGTAACTCGAACGGGCGTATTCCGCCGCCAAATTGCGGTAATTGGCGCGCGAATTGTCGCCGTTGGCGACTTCCAAATGTCCGGGCGCGTTGTCGAAAGCCTGCGAAAGCGTCAGGGAATTGAGAAAATACAAACCGCCGGAAAATCGTTTTTCAACCTTTAATTGAAACGAATCGTATTGCGCTTCGCCTTCGGCAATCGAGCCTTGAATGAACGAGAAATTTGAAATCGGTCGGCGTTGTTGCAGCGGCGTGTTTTCGCCGACGGCATTCGGACGCGCCTGATTGATGTCGGCTAAAATAATCAGATTCGACGAGCGATTGCCGACGTAGCCGAAATCAACAAGCAGATCCTTGAAAATCTCGTACTGCATCGTCAAATGAAAGCTCTGCACATACGCCGTCGGATTGTCACGCGGCGTGAAGTTGACGCGCGAGCGCAGCGCGTTAAACTGTGTCGGCGCGAGCAAGCCGGTAGGATAACCTGCTTGCGTCGGACGAAAACAGCCGGTGAAATTATTGCCGGCGCACAGGGGCTGTGAGATTTGCTGGTCAATCGTGACGTTGAAAACCTGCGGCGGATTTAAGGAAAGAATATTTTCGCCGCCGAGCCGGTTAAAGTGAATGTAACTGATGCCGTAACCGCCGCGCAGAACGATTTTTTCCGCCGCATTCCACGCGAAACCGAGACGCGGCGCGAAGTTATTTTTGTCCGGTTTGACGGTCGCGCGATTTTCCAAAGAGCCGTCGGACGCGAGGAAAACCGTGTTCGTCGCCGGATCGAAATTCGACAAACGATTTTCGGCTTCATACTGCGGCGTGGCGAATTCGTAACGTCCGCCGATGTTGAAAGTCAGATCGGGACTAACCTGAAAATCGTCCTGCACGTAACCGAAATGCATTCGCTGGCGGTAATCGGCGACGAACGTGTCGGTCAATTGATACGAACTGCGCGCGCCGAACAGAAAATCGGCGATATTGTAAAGATTGTTGTTCGTCGTCACGCCCGCCGGACGGCTGAACGAACCGCCGTAAGTGTCCTGCCCGTATTTCGGGTGCGAATCGGAAATCTCCGTATTGATGCGCTGGTACTCGTAACCGACTTTGAAACTGTGGCGACCGGCGACAAACGTGTAATTGACGCGCGGATTGATAACAGTCGGATTTTGAAACTGCGGATTGCTCGATTGGCGACCGAGCGCGGTGTAACCGTTGATGACCTGCGAATTCAAACCGCCCGCGATTGACGAATCGGTCGGCAAACCGGGAATGCCGTAAAGCGAAAGCATATCGCCCGCGCCGATGTTGTACGGATTTTTTCCGGCTTTCGTGCGCGATATGCCGAGCCGAAATTCAATCAGCGAGCTCGGCGTCAAAGTATATGTCGCGCCGCCCGCGATTTGTTCGTTGATGACGAAAACGCTCGCGTTGCTGTTGCCGCCCGACGCGCCTTCAATCGTCGGCGCTTCAAAATTGTTTAATTTGCGCGAGCTGCCGCGCACGAACGCCGTCATTTTATTGTTGACCGTGTAATCAATTTTCACGTCGCCTTTGTCGTTGAAAAACTGGCTGCGCGGCAAAACCGAGTAATTATTCGCCGCGCCCGGAAGATTCGGCAGCGGCAAATCGGCGAAAACGCGGCGGGCGAACGGTGAAATATCGCTTTGCGGAACGATGCCGTTCGCGTAAACCGTTCCGGTTAATGGATTGCGAATCGAAAGCGGAGAGCCGTTCGCATTCGTGAAAATCCCCTGCCGCTGTTCCGCCGTCGGCAAAGTGGCGAACGCGACTTGTTTGGCGATGCGCCGGTAGCCTTCGTAATCCATAAAGAAAAACAGACGATTTTTGATGATCGGACCGCCGAACGTAAAGCCGAATTGATTTTGAATCAGCACGGGTTTTTCGTTGTTCACGGGTTTGAAAAATCCGGTCGCGTTAAACGCCGTGTTGCGCACGTAATTCCACGCCGAACCGCGAAAACTGTTGGTTCCCGAACGAATCGAAGCGTTGATCACCGCGCCGCCCGCGCGCCCGAATTCGGCGGAGAAATTGTTCGTCTGTACTTTAAATTCTTCAATCGCGTCCGGGGAAGCCTGCACGACTTGATTGGAAAATCCCTGATTGCTAGTGCCGTAAGAATTGTTGTCCACGCCGTCAATAATAAAATTGTTGACCGAGCTGCGCAGACCGTTGACGTTAAACGATGCGTCGCGCGCGCCGGATTGTCCGGGAATGTTAATCAGCGATTGATTGACGCCGGTGCTCAAAAGCGCGAGATCGGCGTAAGCGCGACCGTTGAGCGGCAGATTGACGACTTGCTCGCGAGAAATTACTTGCCCGCGCTCGCTCGAATCGGTTTCGAGCAACTCCGGCGTGTCGGTTACCGTGACCGCCGCCGAAACCGCTCCGGCGGTCAAAGTAACGTCAACGCGCTGGCGGGCGTTGACTGCCGCCTCGACCTGTTCGACGATGATTTTGGAAAAACCTTCGGCTTCGGCTTCGATTTGATACGTGCCGATTTTAACGTTTAAAAACTGATAATTGCCTTCGGCGTCGGTCGTTGCGTTCACGACGCTGCCGGTTTCGACGTTTTTCAATGTCACCGAAGCGTTCGGCACGACCGCGCCCGCCGAATCGCGCGCCGTTCCGAGCACAATCGCCGTATCGAACTGCGCCGCCGCGTTCGTGTGTAAAAACGCGGCGAAAATCAACGCCGCGCAAAGATAAATTATGAATTTTTTGATGGTTTGATACGATTTCATTTTTTTATTCCTCAAAATAAACAGTTCTCTCCATCGAGAAAGGTTTTACCCAATAAAACCAATCCGCAAAAAGGAGATTCCGCATTTTTCGACTTTTTCAATTTCTGGAATGAAAAATGAGAATACTAACCGGCGGTTAAGAAATTGTGTCCGAGTTTTGACCGAACGGTTAATAAAGAATGAAGTTTTTGTAAATTCTGGCGTTTAACTTGTGAGAATATTTTCAACTGTCATTGAATTTACCGTTCATTGAAAAGATTGTCCGTCGGTCAATTCGGCAAAATGCTGCGCGGGCTGAAAAAAGATTTAACTTTAAATCCGGCGTTATTTTGATAAAATCAGTTTGCGCGCAGGCGATTTTTGATTTTTACGGCAATTTAATACGTTCAAACGGGAATTTTTTATGAGCAAAAACAAAGAAGGCAAAGAGATCGGCGAATTAGAGGCGGAAGTTAAAAAAGCGGAATTGATACTGCAATTAAAGAAAATAGAACTCGAAACATTATTGATCGAAGTCGAAATCAACAAAAGCCGCCAACAGCTGCAAGCGGCGGAAAATCCCGAAATTACCACTTGAACCGACGTTTGATTTAATTGAATCATCGAAATTTTCGATTTTATAAACAAAGCCGTCGTTTGACGGCAGATTTTTGACGATGGCGAAAGCAAAAGAAATAACCGGACTCGACTGCGCCGCCGACGCGCTGGAATGGGCGGCGGAAGTTTTGCGCGTGCGTTTCGATGAAGTCATCGCTTTGCGCGAAGCGGCGCTTGATTTTTCCGATATTGAAGGCGTTCACAGTATGCGCGTGGCGACCAGACGATTGCGCAGCGCGCTGCGTGATTTTATGCCGCTGATGAAAAAACGCCGACTGCAAAACGCGCGCGAAGATTTGAAGGAAATCGCGGCGGCGCTCGGTGCCGTGCGCGATCACGACGTCGCCATCGTCGCGCTCGAAACTCTCCAAATTAAAGCCAAATCCGCGCTGATTAATGACGGCATCGGCGTTTTGATCGAAGAACGCCGCCGGCAGCGGGAAGACGCGCGGCGGAATTTGGCGAAAACTCTCGACCGCGACCGGCTCGACCGCATTCAGAAACGCTTTCAGAATGCACTGACCAAAGCGGTCAAACCGGGCAAATCAGCCGACAGAATCAGCTTCAACAAAGCCGGAAGAGATTTAACGGCAGACGGCTGGCGGGAATTGCAGCAATTGGGATCGAGCCTTTATGCGCCGTTTCGCGTTGAAGAAATTCACGAAATGCGGATTGCGGCAAAACGCCTGCGCTACGCCATCGAGCTTTTCGTCGCTTGCTGGGGAGAAAAAATATCGCCGTTCGCCAACGACATTTCCAAGATGCAGACGTTTTTAGGCGAACTGCACGACTGCGATGTTTGGATCGAAGAATTGGGCGCGCGCCTGCAAAATTCTCTGCAAAACGGTGAAGAAGGTGAAAACGAGTATCAATCCGCTACCTGGCTTTTGTCGGAATTCGTCAAAAAACGCACGAAAGAATATCTTGCCGCGCTGAAACTCTGGAACGAATGGCAAGCCAATGATTTCGCCGGAAGAATGCAGAAAGCGATTCAGGACGCGTAAAATTCCCGCGCAAAATAAATTTAACAATCAACAAAAATCGCCGCATTTTTAAGTGCCGCCGCGTTTTCAAATGCGGCGGCATTTTTCCGGCTTTTTTCGCCGATTTGACGTAAAAATTTACACGTCTTTAAGTTCGTCTTAATTTTTTGTTCAGGTGAGCCGCGTAGATTAAAGCTACGCAACAGAAACCGCTGAAAGCGAGAATTTTTACACGATGAACAAATTATTCAATTACGAAATCTGGGACGAAAAACAAAAAGCGGCATTTGCCAACGTTTGCGAATGGCAAAACAAATTCAGACGGCTGCGCTGCGCCGAACACC
>SXVE01000390.1 GCA_005790265.1 Acidobacteriota bacterium
CCGTCACCGCCAAATCATTCGCTCTTTCCGCCGTCGCCAAATCGTTTTGCATAAGTTTATTTAGAATCACAAAAAACGATTCAGTTTGCAAAAAAGTTCACAAAGTCAAAAAACATCTTTCGGGTTCTTTTCCCAGTTTTTCCACGTTTCTTTTCTGCCGTTGAGCCAATCGTGATAAAAATACAAAACAACGGATGACATATTATCTGGATGATTTATTTTTCTGTCGGCAAAATACTTCTGCAAACGCGAACCGCCCCAAAGTCCCCAATTATTTCGCATCCACATTCCTAAACCCATATGATATTTGATCATATCTTCTCGCTTCGGTAGCGTTTGCATTTCCTTTTTGTCAACGTCTTTTAAAAGTTTATCGAGTTCGACAAAGCATTCGCCCAAATCTTTCGGAATATAGATGTCGCCTATTTTTTCGGCAATCAGACGCTTTTGCAGTTCCTTACTTTGTTCGATTTTTTCCTGCTGCTTTTCCTGTCGAGCGATTCGGTCGTCGCTTTTGCGCAGATAAAAATACTCTTTATCGAAATACCATTTTTCAAATTCTTTCGGAATTAATTTGGTATCGAATTTATTAAGCTCAAAAAAAGCGAGAATTTTTTCTTTTGGCAACTGTTTATCAGCTTCGATCTTTTCTATTTCAACACTGCCGTTTTGAAAAATGTAACCGCTGACGGTAAATCTGTAAATTTTGTAAGGATCGTCTTTTGTGCCGATGATGCTCGCCGGTTTCATTCCCAACTGCGCTGCTAAATTTTGATAAACATTCGCGCCGTTTTTCAAGTTTGGAAAATCCAGAAAAATCGGCGCGTCAAATCTTTGAATATTTGTCTGAACAAATTTGCCTTTGTCTTTTATTTGTCCGAAAACACTTTCAAAGGACTGCGAGGCGCTCAGTGAACCATCCTTCAAATCAAAAATGTGAACATTCTTTTTTGAGTCAGTTAAGTAAACTTTGTCTGCAAAATTAAAAATCGGAAAATCATTGAGGAACTTTTCTTCTTCGTCGATTCCTTGCTTAAAAACTTTTTTGTAATTTCGTGTTCCCCAGTTGCTTTTAGTTTTATCAACAACCGCTTCGTAATTTGAATAAAGCAGATTGCACCGCTCTTTTGTCTCGTCGCAACCGGTAATTTCCGCTTCGGTATAACTTTTTGCAATCGCGCCGCGTTTATAAATCGTAACGCTTTTCAAGCCTTCGACACTTTCATCTGCGTCCCAAAAAATCGCATAGAATATTAGTTCGCCGTTGTTGCTTAAGATCAAATTATTGCTGTCTTCATCTACCGAATCAAAGCCGCGATTAAATTCATATAAAGGTATTGGATTGCCTTTCTGATAAACGAAAGTTTTGCCCGGCAAACTCGGAAATTTATTGTCAAATGGAATTGATTTCAAGTAAAACTGTCCGTTTTGAGAATAGGTCGTAATTATTTCAACTGCCGAACTTGTTGCCTGTGCGTGAGCCGAAACTGCGTGCAAAAGAATGACGATTGCCAAATAAATTTGTTTCATAATCCAATACCAACATTTAGAAAATAAACTTCCGTTCTATTATTCAGGGAAAATCTCAAACGCCGCGCAGTGCGACGGTTTGAAGATTCCGAAATGGCGGCGGTCAACGGTGAGAATTTTTGTAATGTTCAAACGCTCGGCAACGGCGACGATAATGGCATCAACAAAATCAATGTTCGCGTCATCGTATTTCCGCAAAATCGCGGCGGCGCGCTGATAATCTTCGGCGATTGGTGTTTCCAGCGTCAGATTCATTTCCGGCAAATCTTCTAAAAATGCCGCCAACGCGCGAACGCCTATATCGCGTTGAACCAAATATGCTGTTTCGGTGATCGCCGGAACGGGCAAAATTATTTCTTCGTAAATTGAGGAAAGAATTTTGACCGTTTCGGAGTGCAGTCTTTCCTTATGATTGAGGGTCGAGTAAAGAAAACCGGTGTCGAGCAGATACGCCATTATTTTGTTTTGTCCGTCGTAAAACCGGCAACCGAGTCAATTTCTTCGCGTAAAATCTTTTTGTAATTTTCCGCTGTTTTACCGTCGCCGCCGGAAAACATTCCTGCGAATTTCAGCAAATTGTGTTTGCGTTCGCGCGGTTCGCCGACATCTTCGCCGTTTGCTGATTCGTGTTTTTTGTCGTCCGGAAACTTTTCTTCCAGAACTTCTTCAACCACTCGGCTGACATTTTTACCGGTTTCTTCGGCTTTGTGCTGAATAATTTCCGCCGTTCGGTCTGAGATTGAGATTGTAATTTCCATAAAGTCACCTCACGCTAAATCTAGCATATTTTCGATGCCTTGGTGAGCGAAATATTTGCGCGCGACGGCGGAATCTCTGGCGATTTGCGCTTTTAGTTCTTCGATGCCGCTGAATTTTCGCTCGTCTCTGATGCGGTGCAGAAATCTAACACGCAGCACGTCGCCGTAGAGATCGCCGTCGAAATCGAAGACATAAGTTTCGATTGACGGTTCTTTGTCGCCTTCAAATGTGGGACGAACGCCGACGTTGGTGATGCTTTTGCGCCACTTGTGATTGATTAATGTCGCCGTCGCGTAAACTCCGAATTTTGGAATGACGCGGTTGCGCGGGCGCAGATTAGCGGTCGGGAAGCCGATGGTTCTGCCGCGCTGGTCGCCGCGCACGATTTGACCTTCGACGCCGTAAGGTCGTCCGAGCATCCGGCGCGCCAGGTTCACTTTGCCGTCTCTCAAAAGCTCGCGGATTTTCGATGATGAAATTCGTGTTCCGCGCAGAGAAATTTCAGGAATTTCGTCGGCGAAAAATCCGAGTTCGCGGCTCATTCGGCGCAGTAGTTCGATATTGCCCGCGCGATTTTTGCCGAACGCGAAACCTTCGCCCAAGTAAACTTCTCGCGCCTGCAAGCGTTCGTGAACGATGTCGCGCAAAAAGATTTCCGCGTTTTGTCCGGCAAAATCCTGATCGAATCGAATGACAATCGTCTGCCTGATGCCCAAAACTTCAAAATTCGCCAGCCGCTGATCG